>CALRKX020000227.1:0-4790 GCA_943368305.1 Erythrobacter sanguineus | reverse complement strand
ATTGTTGATGACGAAGGGGTGGCGGCGATGTTTGGCTGCACCTCTTTTCCGGGCGCCGACCTGGGGCGCCATGGTCCGGCGCTGGCGGCGTTGCGCCCACATGTCGCGGCGCAGGGGCAGGGTCCGCAGCGCAGCGCGCCCGAAACGCTGGCCCTTTGCGATCTGCCCCTGCCGCCCGATCCGCGCACCGCCCTTGCCGGGTTGCCTGCGATTTTGCGGACCTATCTGGGCATGGGCGGCTGGGTCAGCGACCATGCGGTGATCGACCGTGATCTGGATACGCTGCATGTCTTTACGGCGGTCGAGGTGGCCCGCGTTCCCGCCGCCCGCGCCCGCGCCTTGCGGGCGCTGGCAGGGTGATTATCCGGGCAGGCGTTCACGCAGGAACTGCATCGCCACACTCAGCCCGTCAGGCGCGATGCCATGCGGCGTGCCCTTCATGGTATGGGTGTACAAATCGAACCCGGCAGGGGCCAGCACCTCTGCCGCGCGCTCCATCTCATGATAAGGCACAACAGGGTCCTGATCGCCATGCATCAGCAGAATGGGCGGCTTGACCCTGGCCTTGCTGATCGTCTCGGGCGCCAGCAGACGGCCCGAACAGGCCACGACGCCGGCAATCGGCACCTCGCGGAAGGGGGCAATGGCCAGGCTCATCATTGCGCCTTGCGAAAAGCCGAACAGTGCCAGTGCCTCTGGTCCCAACCCCTCTTCGGCCAGCCGGGCATCGAGGAAGGTGTTGAGATCGGCCATCGAACTGGCCACCCCTGCCTTGGCATCGGCCTCGGAGGTGCCATCAAAGCGGGGAATGCCGAACCACTGATAGCCAAAGGGGTTGCCCTGGCAGGGTTCGGGCGCGTTGGGGGCCACAAAGGCGGTATCGGGCAGATAGGGTGCCAGAGGATCGCCAAGCCCCAGCAGGTCGGCCCCGTCGGCGCCATAGCCGTGCAGGAACACCAGCAGGCTTTTCGCCTTGCCCGACAGGGCGGGCTTGCGCTGAAACTGCAACTCTCGTGTCATCGGATGCCCTCTCGGTTTTTTTCAACGTGGTAGTAGGCCCAAAGCACCCGCGCCGCAACCGACCGCCAGGGCGACCAGGCAGCGGCCATCTCGCGCAGCGCGCGGTCTTTGGGCCGTTCCGGCAGGTCGAACAGGATGCGCGCCCCTTCTTGTAGCGCCAGATCGCCAGGGGCGAAAACATCGGCATGGCCAAGGGCGAACATCGCATAGATCTCGGCCGTCCAGATGCCGATACCGGGAATTTCGGTCAGTTGCGCCACCACCTGATCGGTGCGGGCGATGCGAAGGGCATCGAAATCGACGCCGGATTGCGCCAGCGCCCGGCCATACCGCGCCTTTTGCCGCGACAGGCCCGCCGCGCGCAGATCGTCATCGCTGGCCGCGGCCATAACGGCGCGGTCGGTCAGCCCGGCCGCCTGAAGCCTTGCCCAGATCGCATTGGCCGAGGCGACCGAGACCTGCTGGCTGACAATGGCAGACAGCAGCGCCGCAAACCCGTCTTCACGCCGCCGCAGGGGCAGGGGGCCGGTCAGCGTCAGTGCATGGGCAAAGCGTGGTTCGGCCTGTGCCAGCCAGGCGGCCCCTTCGGCGACGCAGGCGTCAGAAATTATGATGCGACCGATCATGGCCTCTCCGTTTCACTCTTGCCCATGGTTTGGGCGCCAGATACGCCTTTGCCATCATGCATGAACCCAATGACAGCCTGGCCCGCCGCAATGTTCTGGTCCTTGTCGCCGCTCAGGCCGTATTGGGTGCGCAGATGCCCGTCATCTTCACCATTGCCGGGCTGGCAGGGCAAGGGCTTGCGCCCAATCCGTGTTGGGCCACGCTGCCGATTACCGCCGCCGTGCTGGGATCCATGCTGACCGCAACGCCGATTTCGGCCTTCATGGCACGGCATGGGCGGCGGGCGGGCTTTGTCGTCGGTGCGATGGGCGGGGCATTGGGCGCGGCCCTTGGCGCGCTGGGGCTTTTGTGGGGCAGCTTCTGGCTGTTCGTGCTGGGCGGGTTGTTCACCGGTGTCTACATGAGCGCGCAGGGGTTTTACCGCTTTGCCGCCGCCGATACCGCATCAGAGGCCTTTCGCCCCAAAGCGATTTCCTGGGTTATGGCGGGGGGGCTGTTTTCGGCGGTCTTCGGCCCGCAGCTTGTTAAGCTGACGACCGACGCCTTTGTGGTGCCGTTTCTGGGCAGTTACCTGATGGTCATCGTGCTGAATGCGGTGGGGGTATTCCTGTTCGCAGGTCTGAACATTCCCAAGCCTCAACCGCCGGTAGCCGGAGCAATGGTTGGTCGGACGCGGTCAGAACTGATCCGCACGCCAGTGATTGCGGTGGCGATGATCTGCGCCACGGTGTCCTATGCGCTGATGAATCTGGTGATGACCTCGACTCCGCTGGCCATCGTGGGCTGCGGTTTTCATACCGCTGATGCGGCAAATGTCGTGGCCTCTCATGTGCTTGCGATGTATCTGCCATCGTTCTTTACCGGGCATGTCATTGCCCGGCTTGGAGCCGAGCGGGTGGTTGCGACGGGCTTGGCCATTCTGGCTGTTGCGGGGGCGGTCGCGCTGACGGGGGTACATCTGGAACAGTTCTTTGCCGCGCTGATGTTGCTGGGCGTTGGTTGGAATTTTGCCTTCATCGGCGCAACGGCGATGTTGACGGCCGCTCAGGCCCCGGCAGAGCGTGGGCGGTTGCAGGGGTTGAACGATCTGGTGGTGTTCGGCGGGGTGACGCTGGCCAGCCTGTCGTCGGGTGGGCTGATGAACTGCTCGGGCGGCACGCCGCAATCGGGCTGGCAGGCCGTGAACCTTGCCATGACGCCCTTTCTGGTGCTGGCCGGGGGGGCGCTGATCTGGCTGATGCTGCGCCCGAAAGAAACCCGCTAATAGCGGCCGGTCAGGGCCTGCCACAACAGGCGGCCTCGCTTGTGAAACTCTGACAGGTCCAGCCGACCTTCGGCCACAGCCAAGGGGTTGCGGGCGACCTGTTTCAGCAGACCATCGGTTTGCCAGGCGGCCAGTGCCGCCGCTGGGGCAACCATACCGGCCCTGGCCTGACGCAGCCGGGCAAGGCCCTGTCCTGCCAGTTCCCGCACCGCCTCTGGCCTGCCGTCGGGCAGCGGAAATCGACCCCGTGCCTCCAGTTCCGGCACCGCGCGCAGATAATTCGCCAGGCCCTGTGCCCAGCCCAGATGCCGCGCCGCCGCCTCATCCGTTCCGCCACAAACCATTGACGCCAGCCACATCAGCCCGCCAGCGGTCTCGTCCAGATAGGCGTCAAACGCGGCCAGATCCGCGAAAGGTTCGGCCCAGGCGTCGTGCAGACGCGCGGCGATCAGCCGGTCGATCACCGGCAAGGGCAGGCCCGCCTGCTGGATTACCGCATGAAACGGCCCGGCAACCTCATGCGCGCGGGGCTGCGGTTCGGCCACCACGTCGCGCCACCATTGCAGCCGCATTTCCGCAATCATTGGCTCTTTCGAGACCCAAGGCGCCCGCGCCACCTCCAGATTGAAGGCGTAAAGTGGCAGCAGACGGGCACGATGCTGCGCGGGTGCCGCCAATGCTGCGGCAAACCGATCTGGATCGCCGCGCTGCAGCAATTCTGCACAGGCGTCCAAACTCACTTGGCCCCCGCTGTCTGGGCGCCCATATCGCGCACCAGTTTCCAGTTGATAGCGTCCAGCAGTGCCTCAAAGCTGGCGTCCACGATGTTCGGGCTTACGCCAACAGTGGACCAGCGGTGGCCCTGGCCATCCTCGCTGTCGATGATGACGCGTGTCACCGCCTCGGTTCCGCCCTGAGTGATGCGGACCTTGAAATCCACCAGCTTCATGTCGTCAATGCAGGCCTGATAGGGGCCAAGATCCTTGGCCAAGGCCTTGGACAGCGCGTTCACCGGCCCCCGGTCGCTGCCGTCCTGGTCCATGCTGTCGCTGACCGACATCATCTTTTGCTCGCCGACCTTAACCACCACCACGGCTTCGGACAGGCTGATCATCTTGTCATATTTGTTCTTCCGCCGCTCGACCGTGACGCGATAGCGCTTCACCTCGAAAAACGCGGGGCACAGGCCCAGTTCGCGCCGCGCCAGCAGTTCAAAACTGGCCTGCGCTCCGTCATAGGCATAGCCCTGATCCTCGCGCTCCTTGATGATTTCCAGAATGCGGCCAAGGCGAGGGTCTTTCGGATCGACCTCAATCCCCGCCTGCGCCAGTTGCGCGCGCAAGTTGGATTGACCGGCCTGGTTGCTCATCGGAATGACGCGGGCATTTCCCACGGTTTCGGGCGGGATGTGTTCGTAGGTGGTGGGGTCTTTCAGAATGGCGCTGGCATGCAGGCCCGCCTTGTGGGCAAAGGCGCTGGCCCCGACGTAAGGAGCCGACCGCAGTGGAACGCGGTTCAGAATGTCATCCAGCATCCGGCTGGTGCGGACAAGGCCTGCCAAAGCCTGCCGCGAAACGCCGGTTTCCAGCGTGCTGGCAAAGGGTTCCTTCAGCAGCAGCGTCGGGATCAGCGTCACCAGATTGGCATTGCCGCAGCGTTCGCCCAAACCGTTCAGCGTGCCCTGAATCTGGCGGCAGCCCGCCTGCACGGCGGCAAGGCTGTTGGCCACCGCATTGCCGGTATCATCGTGGCAATGAATGCCCAAGCGGTCGCCGGGGATGCCCGCTGCGATGACCTCTGCCACCACGCGGCCGACCTCGGCGGGCAGGGTGCCGCCGTTGGTGTCGCACAGCACAACCCAGCGCGCGCCTTCGGTCAG
>CALRKX020000226.1:0-4805 GCA_943368305.1 Erythrobacter sanguineus | reverse complement strand
GCTTGGCCGGTCTGGCCGGGACCGCGGGCATCGGCATTGGTGGGAGACCGGGCCGGTCGGCCTGGGGTCCGCCATGTTCAAGAAGACCACCTGAAAAAAACAACTGGGAGATACCGAATGAAACTGTTCATGACGACAGCCCTGGCGATGGCACTTGCGGTCCCCGCATTCGCACAGGACAAACCTGGCGAGGGCGTAACTGTGCGGCCGATCCTGCCGGTGCAGATCGAAGAGCATTTCCAGCACGAGATCCTGTTTCGCGCTTTGGAGGATCTGGGCTACACCATCGCCGAGCCGAACGAGGCCGAGTATCAGACGATGATCCTGGCCGTGGGCGCGGGCGATGCTGATTTCACGGCTGTCGAATGGCGCACCCTGCATGACGGCTTTTATCAGGAAGCTGGCGGCGATGCGGTGATGTCGAAGGTCGGTCACTATATCGAAGGTGCGTTGCAGGGCTATCTGATCGACAAGAAGACCTATGACAGCGGCATCCACGACTTGAGCCAACTTGCCGACCCGGCTGTTGCCAAGATTTTTGACGCCGACGGCGACGGCAAGGCCGATCTTGCAGGCTGCATTCCCGGCTGGGGCTGCGAGCGCGTGATTGAAACCGGGCTTGACGCCTATAAGCTGCGCGATACCGTCACTCACAATCAGGGTGCCTATCAGGCGATGATCGCCGATGTGATGGCGCGGTTCCAGAATGGCCAGCCGATCCTGTATTACACTTGGACGCCCTACTGGGTTTCGGGCGCGCTGGTCCCCGGCCGCGACGTGGAATGGCTGAGTGTGCCCTTCACCGCCCTGCCCGACGGAGCCACCGGCAACACCGAATACAATGGCAAGAACCTGGGCTTTGCGGTGGACGAGATCGGCATCATCGCCCGCAACGACTTTCTGGCGGCCAACCCCGCGGCGGCAAAGCTGTTCGAGGTTGCAAAGCTGGACATCAACGACATCTCGGCAGAGAACAAGATGATTGCGGATGGCCAGAACACGAATGACGACATCAAGCGTCATGCGGATGAGTGGATCAAGGCGCACCAGGCCGATTATGACGCCTGGCTGGCTGCGGCCCGCGCTGCGGCAAAGTGACATCGGCTGACTGATCCTTGGGGTCGCCCGTCAAAGGGCGGCCCCTTTCCAGAAGGGTGGGGACATGAGCGCGACCCAGCATTTCACTTTTTTCCTTCTGCACGATTTCACCCACATCGCCTTTTCCTGTGCATTGGAACCGCTGCGGATCGCCAACCTGGTTTCTGGCAAGCCGCTTTACCGCTGGACGCTTGCCAGCGCGGACGGCAAGACGGCCACCTGTTCGAACGGGTCGGTCACGCTGACGCAGGCGGGGCTGGAGCCTACGCGCCATACCGACCGGCTGTTCGTGATTTCCGGTGTTGATGTCCAGACGCATACGACAACGTCCGTCCTGAACTGGCTTCGCCGCGAGCGGGCATCGGGCACGCCCCTTGGCGCGATCTGTTCCGGGGCCTATGTGCTGGCAAAGGCCGGGTTCCTTGATGGTGTCGAGACATCGGTTCATTGGGCCTGGCACGACTTGTTTCAGGAAGAGTTTCCCGACGTTCGTCTGGTCCGCAATGTATTCTGCGCGCGCGACAGGATCATCACCGCTTCGGGCGGGACGGCGGCGGCGGACCTTATTCTGCATCTCATCGCACGCGCGCACGGCCCTGACCTTGCCACCGAAGTTGCCGATCAGATGGTTTACAACGCCGTGCGGGAAGGAACGGCGGCGCAGCGCGTCTCGATTCAGTCGCGGCATGGGATGCGGAACGAACATCTGAAGCGCGCCATCTCCATCATGGAATCCAGCATCGAAACCCCGCTGTCGCCCAGCCTGATCGCCGAAGATCTGGGCATTTCGACCCGGCAGCTCGAGCGTTTGTTCGCGCGCTATCTGAACTCAACCCCCAAGCACTATTTCATGGAAATGCGGCTGCATCGGGCACAGAACCTGCTGGTGCAGACCGAGCAGTCGGTCACGGAAATCGCGATGGCCTGCGGCTTTCAATCGACCTCGCATTTCTCCAAGGTCTTCCGGGCACAATTTGGTACATCGCCAGTGTTTCAACGCGCCAAGTTGGCCTAGGCTCCTTTGGTCTGGGCCTCTTCGGCCATCCTTGGCCAAGACGCATGGTTTGATCGCAGAGGGCAAACCGGCAAATGGCGTTCCGCATGGTCAGGATAGGTCGTCCTTGGCATCGCCGCGCCCTATCTGGCTTTGGTTGCCGCCCGATAGCTGTTGCCAAGAGCTTTCGGCGAGAAACAGTCAGCATCGGCCTTCTTCAGAAAGCGGTGGGTCATGTGGCAAAGCAAGTTGCATTGTTCCGCTACTATGAAGACCGCGTTCGAGGCGGCGTTGTTCCCGCATTTCCGCAGGATTGCGACCTTGCGGCCCCAAGTATGTGTAACCCATGGTTCCGGCATGCCTTGGGGTGTCAGTGATGGCCCAACCCCGGCCACCCCCAATTTGTTCAGGCACGGATCATAGCGGGTCAAGCTTGCGCTATCGCATCTCAAGCAGGGCCACCGGCGCCATGGCCCGTGTCGCGCTGGAGGGCTGGCCTCTGCTTTGCCTGCGCCCGGACCGGCCCCGCCGCCGGTGGCTGCAACAGGCTGTCGCGCAGCGCCTTGCCCTGCGGCCAGGGCCCGAAACCCGACGCCACATTGATATGCCCCGCATGCCCCGCGTCGATCAATTCGCTGCCCCAGGCCGCTGCCAGATGGCAGGCGCGGTCAAACCTCATCCATGGATCGTTTCGGCTTGCGACCACCTTGGTCGTGATATCCAGACGTGGTTCCGGGATCGGGCCGAAATGGCCGATGCGATCATTTCCCAGTGTCTCGGCCGGGGCCACCAAAAGCGCGGCCCGCACCCGCAGATGCGGCCAGGTCGCCAGAAGCCGGGCGATCAGCACCGCCCCAAGCGAATGGCCGACCAGAATGCAATCCGGATGATGCAGGATCATCGAGGCCAGATCGGCCTCCCAGACCGCTGGAACGGGGTGACTGGGGTCGGGCAGCTCTACCATCAGCGATCTGGGGTCTGTTGCCGCCCACCAGTGCTGCCAATGCGGCGCGGCAGAGCCATCAAGGCCCGGGACGATCAGTGTTTTGGTCATATCATGCCTCCAGATGCTGTCAGTGGGCCTGATATTAATCTAGCAAATCTCTCGTGATTTTTGTTCCCAAAGACAGTCGCGGAAAGGGAAGCGCATTCTCTCTGATGGGCTAACGCGATATGGTATCAACCGGATAGGCGGTCGTGAACTTGATCCGTTCCATCGCGAAATGGCTGGTGATGTTCTTGATCGGCACGGCATCCGTCAGACGTTTGTAAAGCCTGTCAAACGCAATCATGTCGGCGACGGCAACGCGCAGAAGGTAGTCGATCTCACCCGCCATACGATGAACCTCCATGATTTCGGGGATCTCCCCTGTGGCCTTCGCAAAGGCTTCGCGCCAATCGGCCGAGTGGTCGGGCGCTTCGATTCCGACGAAGACCGTCAGGCCAAAGCCAAGTTTGGCAGCATCGGCCAAGGCCACACGCCCGGTCAGCACTCCGTTCGCTTCCAGCTTCTGGATACGCTTCCAGCAGGGCGTCTGCGACAGGCCTGCCTTGTCGGCAATCTGGGCCACGGGAAGTGTTGCGTCCCGCATCAGTTCCGCCACGATCTTGCGGTCGATCAGGTCCAGGTCGATCATGGTCAGCTTGCCTTTCTTGCCCGGTTTCGGAGACTCGAGGGTTAGGATGCATTAAATCAAAATAAAATCTACATTTTTTGTCGTGTATATGGCAATAAAAGAAAAGAAAGCTGTTCCTTCGCGACCTGTCGCCACGTTCTTGGCCCGCAGGCCAAACTGAATTGAACCCGCACCGGGCCGCCAGATGGGGGCTGCATACGGGCGCAAACTTTGTGGTGCCCGATCCGCCCTTACGGTCGACCCGTGGCGAATCCCGATCTCCATCATTCGCGTTGTCTGGGGGCGTCAGGCTGATCAACGTGCCCTGAAAGTCGTGGATCGATGCGAAATTCATTGGCCAGAAAATCTGAAAAGGCACGGACGCGGGGCGGCACAAAGCGCCGAGAGGGGGTGACAGTCTGGATGGGCAGGGACTCCGGCTCGTAATCGGTCAGCACGCGTTGCAGGATGCCGCGTTCAACCTCGTCCGTAAGCAGCCAGGTCGGCACGACCGCGATGCCAAGCCCTTCCAGCACCGCCGAGCGTACGCCCTCGGACGTATTGACCCGGACGCGGCCCCTGACCCTGATGGCATGGGACGTGCCATCCTGTGCCCGAAAATGCCATTCATCCACTGTCGCAAGGCCAGTATAGACGATGCAGTCGTGGGATTTCAGATCCTCGGGGCGGGTTGGCCGCCCGTTTTTCCGCCAATAGTCGGGTGTGGCTACGGTGATCCGGCGAATTTCCCCGATACGGCGCGCGATCAGCGCCTGATCTGTTGTCCGTCCGATACGGATGGCCACGTCGATCCCTTCTTCCACCAGGTCAACGGGACGGTCGCCAAGAACCCAATCGGTTGTCAGCGCCGGATGTGCCGCCAGAAATCGTTGCATCCGGGGCATCAGATGCAGGCGGGCAAAAGCAATCGGGGCCGCTATGCGCAATCGCCCCGTTACCGGCGTATTGCCCGGATACAATTCAATCGCCGCTGCCTCGACCGCTTCAAGGATTGCGCGGGCATGATTGAAATATGTCCGCCCTTCGTCTGTCAGTGTCAGGGCGCGGGTGGTGCGCTGCAACAGGCGCACGCCAAG
>CALRKX020000225.1:0-4833 GCA_943368305.1 Erythrobacter sanguineus | reverse complement strand
CACGCCCGACAGGATTGACCGGCTGCCCGATGGCCGCCTGCATCTGATCGATTACAAATCCGGCACGCCCCCCACGAAAAAGCAACAAGAGCATTACGACAAGCAGTTGCTGCTGGCGGCGGCCATGGCGGAACGCGGCGGCTTTGCCGAGATCGGGCCCGCCGAGGTGGCCGAGATCAGCTATATCGGGCTGGGTGCCGGTGAAAAGGCGGTGGAGACCGAAATCACGCCCGACCTGACCGGCAGCGAATGGGACAAGTTTGTCACCCTGATCGACCGCTATCATCGCCGCACAACCGGCTATAGCGCCCGCCGCGCTGTGTTCGAGGACCGCATAGAAGGGGATTATGATCACCTGTCGCGCCTTGGCGAATGGCAGATGTCGGACCGTGCCGCGCCAACGCCCGTCGGGCCAGAGGAGGAGGGCGCATGATCCGCGATGCAGCCAGCGAGCGTCAGGTTCAGGCGGCGCACCCGCAAGCCTCGTCCTGGATTGCCGCCAATGCCGGATCGGGGAAGACACGGGTTCTGACCGAGCGGGTGGCGCGACTGCTGCTGTCGGGCGTGCAGCCCCAGCATATCCTGTGCCTGACCTATACAAAGGCCGCCGCCGCCGAGATGCAGAACCGACTGTTCCGGCTGCTGGGCGAATGGGCGATGAAGCCCGATGCCGACTTGCGCTCTGCCCTGATCCAGCTGGGCGAGGCGGGTGCGCTGCCCGCCGAAGATCTGGCCCGCGCGCGGCGTCTGTTCGCGCGGGCGCTGGAAACGCCGGGAGGTCTGCGCATCCAGACCATCCACAGCTTTTGCGCCACGCTGCTGCGCCGCTTTCCTCTGGAGGCCGGGGTTGCGCCCGCCTTTCAGGAACTGGACGACCGGGCGGCGCATCTGATCCGGTCAGAAATTCTTGAAGACATGGCGGACCGCAGCGACAAGGCTCTGATAGCCGAACTGGCCCTGGTCTTTTCGGGCGATGATTTCGCCACCCTGGCGCAAGAAATCAGCGCCCAACGTGCCGCCTTTGCGAAACCCCTGACTGAGGCTGCGTTGCGCGACCTGTTCGGGGTGGCACCACAAGAAACCGAAGCCAGCCTGATGTCGCGCGTGTTTCTGGGAGATGAAGCGTCACTGTTTGGCCGAATAGTGCCGCTTTTACGCACCGGAAAGACGACGGACCAAGCCACCGCCAACAGTTTGGCGGCGGTTGATCTGTCATCGCCTGATCTTGGAGCGCTCGCCTCGCTTGAGGCGCTTTTCATCTATGGTGCCGACACCAAGCAGCCGAATTGCGCCAAGACAGACCGGCTGCCGACCAAAGACTGCCGACCGATACTAGGCGCAGACCTTGACCGCCTTCACGATCTGATGCGCCGGGTGGAATCTGCCCGACCGCAGCGGCTTGCGCTGAAGGCTGCTGAAAAGGCGGCTTTGCTGCACCGCTTTGCCGCGCGGTTTCTGCCGCTGTATGAGCGGGCCAAGGCCGCGCGCGGGCGGCTGGATTTCGATGACCTGATCCAGCGGGCCAAGGCCCTGCTGACCGACCGCACTCTGGCCGCCTGGGTTCTGTTCCGTCTGGATGGGGGTATCGATCACATTCTGGTCGATGAGGCGCAAGACACCGCGCCTGATCAGTGGCGGATCATCGAACTGCTGACAAGCGAGTTCACAGCGGGCGAGGGGGCCAGACCGGGGGCCCGCACCTTGTTTGTCGTGGGCGATAAAAAGCAGTCGATCTATTCGTTCCAAGGCGCTGATGTCGCCGCCTTTGACCGCAAGCAGCTCGATTTTCAGGCTGATTTCCGGGCTGCCGACCTGCCGTTTCAAGCGCTGGAGATGGAGTACTCATTCCGCTCATCGCAGGCCGTGCTGCGGCTGGTCGATGAAACCTTTGGCTCCCGCTTTCCCGACGCGCTGGGCGCGCATATGCACCACATCGCCCACAAGGACACCATGCCAGGGCGGGTAGACCTGTGGCCGTTGATCGAGCCGACCAAGGTCGAGGCCGATACGGAATGGGAAAACCCGGTCGATCTGGTTGCCGAAACACATCACACAGCCCGTCTGGCGCAACAGATCGCGCAACAGATCGGCGATATGATCGCGACCGGAACCTCTATTCCGGTGGACGTGCGGGAAGACCCGCGCGGGTATCGTGCGGTGCGGGCCGGGGATTTTCTGATCCTGGTCCAGCGCAGATCAGCCCTGTTCTCGGAGATCATCCGGGCGTGCAAGAAAGCCCGATTGCCAATTGCCGGGGCTGACCGGCTGAAGCTGGGGGCAGAGCTGGCGGTCAAGGATCTGACTGCGCTGCTGCGCTTTCTTGCGACGCCAGAGGATGATCTCTCGCTGGCCTCTGTGCTGCGCTCGCCCCTCTTCGGCTGGACCGAGGATGAATTGCACAGGCTGGCCCAGCCCCGTCGCGGGTTTCTGTGGGAGGCGCTGCGCAACGATGCGACGCAGCCGGAAACGGTCAGCATACTGAAGGATTTGCGCGATCAGGCCGATTTTCTGCGGCCCTACGAACTGATCGACCGCGCGCTTACCCGGCACGATGGCCGTCGCCGCCTGATCAATCGGCTGGGTCAGGAGGCCGAAGACGGAATTGATGAGTTGCTTAACCGGGCAATCTCCTACGAAGCTGCGGAAGTGCCAAGCCTGACCGGCTTTCTGGTCTGGCTTGATACTGGCGAGATCGAGGTCAAACGCCAGATGGACAGTGCGGGCGACCGTATCCGTGTGATGACCGTTCACGGCGCCAAGGGGCTTGAGGCGCCCATCGTCATCCTGCCCGACACCACCGACCGAGAACCCCGAGAGCGGGATGAGATTCTGCGGCTGGCCGATGACACAGCGGCATGGAAAACCCCCGCCGACGATAGCCCCGCCCCGATTGCCGAGGCGCGCGAAGCCCGGCGCAAGCGGCTGGCGCAAGAGGGGCTACGCCTGCTTTACGTTGCGCTGACGCGGGCGCGGTGCTGGTTGATCATTGCCGGGGCGGGTGACGTCAAGACTGAACGCAAGACGGGCACCAAGGATCCGCTGGACTGGGCTTGGTATGCCCATGTTCAGACTGGGATGCGGGCGGTTGGTGCAGTGGAGCAGGGGGATGGCACGATGCGCTATCAGTCTGGCGACTGGCCGCAGCCTGCGCCACTGTCTGCCATGCAATCCACCGATGCGGCCCCGCAGATCGCGCTGCCACAATGGGCAATCGCCCCGCTGGCCCCCGTTGAGGAACCGGCCCGCACCCTATCTCCGTCTGATCTTGGCGGGGCCAAGGCCCTGCCGGGCGAAGGTATGGAGGTCGAGGCGGCAAAGGCGCGCGGCACCGCCCTGCATGTGTTGCTGGAGCATCTGCCGCAAGTGCCGCCCGATCAGCGCCGGGCCCTGGCCGCCCGGATGGGTGAGGGGGCAGAGGGACTTTTGCCAGAGGTGCTTGATCTGCTGGCTGCGCCTGCGCTGGCGCATGTCTTTGCACCCGGCGGTCTGGCCGAAGTGCCGGTTTCCGCTGTTGTGGCCGGGGTTCCGATGATGGGCACAATCGACCGGCTTATCGTGAGCCCTGACCGCATTCTGGCGGTTGATTTCAAATCGAACCGCGTGGTGCCCGCCTCGGCGACCGAGGTGCCCGAGGGCATCCTGCGCCAGTTGGGTGCCTATGAGGCGGCGTTGGCGCAAATCTGGCCGGATCGCCGGATCGACCTTGCGATCTTGTGGACCCGCACCGCCAGTCTGATGACTGTGCCATGCAATATCGTGCGGGCGGCATTGCAAAGGGCCGCAATCCCTTGACGTCGGCAGGCGGGATGCCTAGCTTCGTTAGCCGACCCCTTTTCGTTTGGAGATGCGCCATGGGTGCGAACACCGTCGCCGTGACCGATGCCACTTTCGATGCCGAAGTCCGCAAATCGGACATTCCGGTTATCGTGGATTTCTGGGCTGAATGGTGCGGCCCCTGCCGCCAGATCGGCCCCGCTCTGGAAGAGTTGGCCGCCGAATATGCCGGCAAGGTCAAGATCGTGAAGGTCAATGTTGACGAAAACCCCGACAGCCCGGCCGTTCTGGGCGTGCGCGGGATTCCGTCGCTGTTCCTGTTCAAGAATGGTGAGGTTGTGTCGAACAAGGTTGGTGCGGCGCCCAAGGCTGCCTTGGCCAACTGGATTCAATCGGCGATCTGACGCCGGTTTGCTGGCACGATCCGGGGCGCCCGTTGTGGCGCCCTTTTCTTTTGCGCTTGCCCAACCCCATATGACGGCAAGGTTCGGAGGCGGATATGGCGGAAGACAAGTTTCCTGGCTGGCACGGCACCACCATTCTGGCGGTGCGGCGCGGCGGTGAGGTTGTGGTGGCGGGCGACGGGCAGGTGAGCCTGGGCCAGACCGTGATCAAGGGCACGGCACGCAAGGTGCGGCGATTGTCGCCGGGCGGGCAGGATGTGGTGGCGGGCTTTGCCGGATCGACCGCCGATGCCTTTACTCTGCTGGAACGGCTGGAGAAAAAGCTGGATGCCGCCCCCGGTCAACTGGCCCGCGCCTGCGTTGATCTGGCCAAGGACTGGCGGATGGACAAGTATCTGCGCAACCTTGAGGCCATGCTGATCGTGACCGATGGCTCGGCGATCTATGTCATCACCGGCGCAGGGGACGTGCTGGAGCCTGAGCATGATGTTGCGGCCATCGGGTCGGGCGGGAACTATGCCCTTGCGGCGGCGCGCGGCCTGATGGCGACCGATCTGGGTGCAGAAGAGGTGGCCCGCCGCGCCATGGCGATTGCAGCCGACATCTGTGTTTATACCAACGGCAACCTGACCGTAGAGCGGATTGCGAAATGAGC
>CALRKX020000224.1:0-4850 GCA_943368305.1 Erythrobacter sanguineus | reverse complement strand
CACCGGCGCCCTGCGGGCCGAGGCGGCGGCTCTGGTCGCCAAATGGTTCCCGCAGGTGAAGATTGACCTTGGTCGCCCGGTTGGCGAATTGCCGATGGCCGACCGCAAGGTGATTGAGATTGTGCGCGCCCTGCGCGGTGCGGCACGGATCGTCATTCTGGATGAGCCGACCGCCACCTTGCCCGCGCGCGAAAAGGAACAGCTTTGGGGCATCATCCGCCGCCTGCCGCAACAGGGCGTCGGCGTGGTGCTGATCAGCCACTTCCTGTCTGAAATCAAGGCGCTGTCGGACCGGATCACCGTGCTGCGTGACGGCCGCCACATCCGCACCGACCGCGCCGACACCATGACCGAACATGATCTGGTGGATATGATGCTGCGCCGGTCGGGCGGGGCGAACCTGCGCGGCGCCGATGCCGGTATCCGCAAGGACGAGGTGGTGCTGGAACTGGCAGATTGGCAGGTTGGCGGCGTGCAGGTGCCCCGCTTCAGCCTGCATGCCGGAGAGATCGTGGGCCTGATCGGGCTGACGGGGGCGGGGCATTTCGGCTTTGCCCGATCCTTGCACAACCCCGCGGGCGCGCGCTGTGCGCGAATGACCGTTGCGGGCAAGACGGTGCAGCCCGGCCCGGTTGGCCAGATGCAGGCGGCAGGCATTGCGCTGGTTCCAGATCACCGCATGGAATACGCGCTGATCGGCGAATGGACCGTGCGCGAGAATCTGGCGATGGTTCACCCCACGCATGGTGCGCTTGGGGCGGGCGTGCTGTCGATCCGCCGCGAAGAGGCCGAGGCGCAGCGCGTCATGCGCCTTCTGAACGTCAAGGCCCACAGCTCGGGGCAGATGCTCAAGACGCTTTCGGGCGGCAACAAGCAAAAGGTTTCAATCGGCAAGTGGCTATACGGTGCCGAGGGCCGATACCGGGTGATGATCTTCATTGAACCCACCGAAGGCGTGGACATCGGTGCCAAGGGCGAAATTTACGCCGAGATGCGCCGGCTGGCCGCACAGGGCGTCGGTATCATCATCGCCTCGTCCGACCTTCTGGAAATCGAATCCGTGGCGCATCGCGTCATCCCCTTTGCCAATCAGCGGCCCGGTCCCGAAATTGCCCAAAGCGGGTTTTCGGAAAGCACCTTCATCGCCGCCATTTCAGGAACCGCAGCATGAGCGAACTGACAAAGACCGGCCTTGCCGGCAGCCCCGACACGGTTCTTGGCCCGATCCGCAAGGACCATGTGCAACGCTACAGCACGCTGGTCGTGCTGGTGCTGATGTTCGTGGTCTTTGGGCTGCTGGTGGACAAGTTCCTGACGCCGCAGAACCTGCTGAACATCGCGCAACAGATATCGATGCTGACCATCGTGGGGGCGGGCCTGACCTTTGGCTTTGCCGCCCGAGAGATGGACCTGTCGGTGGGCTTCACCGTCGGTCTCGCGGGGGTGCTGGTGCCCCTGCTGCTGGTCAAGGGGGTGGCGCTGCCGCTGGCGTTGCTGGCGGGGTTGGGCGCGGGCCTGGTGGTGGGCGCGGTGAATGCCGGGCTGGTCACGCTGGTGGGTATTCCGTCGCTGATCGCCACGCTGGCCACCGGGTCGATCCTGTTTGGCGTCAACTTCCTGATGACCGGGGGGCGCGCGATCTATGGCGGTCTGCCAGACAGCTATCTGTGGCTGGGGCAGGGCAAGGTGGCGGGTATTCCGGTGCTGGCCTTCTTCATGCTGGGGGCGGTGGCGCTGGCCTGGTTCGTGATGGAGCGGACGATCTTTGGCCGCTATATCTATGCCGTCGGCGGCAACCAGAAGGCGGCAGAGCTTTCGGGCGTCAAGGTGCGCCGGTATCGCGCCGCCTCGCTGATCGTCTGCGCGCTGTTTGCGGTGGTGGCGGGCACCTTGCTGGCGGCGCGTCTGGGGTCGGGTCAGCCCAATGCGGGTGAACGCTATCTGCTGGATGGTCTGGCCACGGTTTTCATCGGCATGACCATGCTGCGGCCCGGAACGGCCACCGTCTTGGGCACCTTCTTCGGCGCGCTGTTCATCGGGGTCATCAACAACGGCCTGAACCTGATGGGCATGGACACCTACATTCAGTCGATCGTGAAGGGTGTGATCATCCTTGTCGCCGTCGCTGTGGTGTCGCGCTCGACCAAACTCAACCTTCTTTGAACGATCGGAGACGATGATGAACCAGCCACAGGCTGTTCACCGGGCCGACGCGGGATCGAACACCGACCTGCCGCAGCTTTACCGCATGATGCGCCGCATCCGCACATTCGAGGAGCGCGTGGGCGAATTGTTCGTGCGCGGCCAGTCCGCCGGGTCGATGCTGCACCTGTCGATTGGCGAGGAAAGTGCGGCGGCGGGGGTTTGTGCCGCGATGCGCGAAGGCGATACCTTCACCACCCACCACCGCGGCCACGGCATCTTTCTGGCGCGTGGCGCTGACCCCAACCGCATGATGGCCGAAATCGGCGGCAAAGAGGCGGGCTATTGCCACGGCAAGGGCGGGTCGATGCACATCGCCGATATGGGGCTGGGGCATCTGGGGGCCAATGCCATCGTCGGCGGCGGTATTCCGGCGGTCGTGGGGGCTGGCCTTGCGGCACGCCACAAGAAATCCGGCGCGATCTCGGCGGCCTTCTTTGGCGATGGTGCGACCGGGCAGGGCATCTTGTACGAAAGCATGAACATGGCGGCGCTATGGCAACTGCCGTGCCTGTTCGTCTGCATCAACAACCAATACGGCATGGGCACGCGGATTGATCAGGCCACCGCCAACCCCCGCCTGCATGAACGCGCGCAGGCCTTTGGTCTG
The DNA here is from genome assembly GCA_943368305.1 of Erythrobacter sanguineus. Classification (GTDB taxonomy): domain Bacteria; phylum Pseudomonadota; class Alphaproteobacteria; order Rhodobacterales; family Rhodobacteraceae; genus Fuscibacter. The sequence goes on along the minus strand of CALRKX020000224.1, from coordinate 2,038 downwards.
GCCGCCGAAACCGTCGATGGCCTGGATGTCGAGGCCGTGGCCGAGGCGGGGCGGCGGCTGGTCGATGGTGTGCGTGCGGGCAAGCCTGCGTTTCTGGTGGTGGATTGCTACCGCTTTTACGGCCACGCCCGCAAAGACAAATCGCCCTACCGCGACCCGGTCGAGGAAGAGGTGGGCCGCGCCAAAGACCCGGTGGCCTTTGCCCGCGCCGCGCTGATCGACCGCAAACTGCTGGCAGAGGCGGCGCTGGACACGCTGGATGCCGAAGTCGCTGCCGAGATGGACGCAACCATCGACTTTACCGTGGCCCAGCACGAACCGCCGCTGTCGTCGATGTTCCGCGATGTCTATGCGCCCACAGAGCCTGAACCAGAGCCGGTCCGCACGCGGATCGACCGGGTTCTGGCACGCGAATAAGGGGATAATGATGGCACTTCAGGAACTGACTTACCGCGACGCCTTGCGCAAGGCGCTGGCTGACGCCATGACCGAAAACCCCGATGTGGTGATCATCGGCGAAGAGGTGGGCCGTTATGGCGGCGCCTATGCCGTGACCAAGGATCTGATCAAGGAATTTGGCGGCGAACGGGTGATCGATACGCCGATTTCGGAACCGGCCATCGTGGGGGCTGCCGTGGGGGCCGCGTTGGCGGGCCTGCGCCCGGTGGCCGAACTGATGTATGTCGATTTCATCGGCATGACGATGGACCAACTGGCCAATCAGGCCGCCAAGATCCGTTACATGTTCGGCGGCCAGATCGGCGTGCCGATGGTTCTGCGCACCCAGGGCGGCACGGGCCGGTCTGCCGGTGCCCAGCACAGCCAGAGCCTTGAGGCTTATGTGATGCACACCCCCGGCCTGCGGCTGGCGATGCCCGCCACGGTGGCTGACGCCTACCATCTGCTGCGCCAAGCCCTGACCAAGCCCGACCCGGTGGTGTTCATCGAACACAAGGCTTTGTATACGCTGAAAGAAACCGTCGATCTGGATGCGCCGGTGCCCGATTGGGGCAAGGCCGCCGTGCGCCGTCAGGGGCGCGATCTGGTGATCGTCACCTATTCGCGCCAAGTGCATTATGTGATGGAAGCGGCGAAAAAGCTGGCCGCCCAGGGCATCGAGGCGACGGTGATCGACCTGCGCACCCTGAACCCCCTGGATTTTGAGACCATCCGCGCCGAGGTGGAAAAGACCGGCCGCGCCATGGTGGTCTCCGAAGGTGTCATGACCGCAGGTGTGGCGGCGGAATTGTCAGCCCGCATCAGCGAGGAATGCTTCGATTTCCTGGAAGACCCGGTGGTGCGTGTGGCGGGCGAGGATATTCCGATCTCGGTGTCCACGGTGCTGGAAACCGGTTCGGTTCCCGGACCGCAGCTGATCGTGGATACCGCGCTGAAGCTTCTGGCCGGGCGGGTGGCGGCATGACAATGCAGACCCTCACCATGCCCCGGCTTGGCGAGACGATGGAGGAAGGCACCGTCGTCGGCTGGCTGGTGGACCCGGGCAAGCCCTTCCGGCGCGGCGATCCGATCCTGGAGCTGGAAACCGACAAGACGGTGGTGGAGTTTCCCGCCCTTGGCGACGGTGTGCTGGAGAGCGTGCTGGTCGGCCCTGGCGATGTGGTTCCCGTGGGCGCGCCGATTGCCACCGCCACCGTGACCAATGCCGCCGACTGGTCGGATGGCGAGGAGCCATCTGCCCCGGTTGCCTCTGCGGGCACCAACATCCTGTCGATGCCCCGCTTGGGCGAGACGATGGAAGAGGGCGTCATCGTGCAATGGCTGGTCGCCGAGGGGGCCAGCTATGGCCGGGGTGACGCCATTCTGGAGATTGAGACCGACAAGACCGTGGCCGAGGTTCCGGCCCTGTACGAAGGCCGTCTGATCCGCATTCTGGCCCAACCGGGCGAACGGATCACCGTAGGCCACCCGATTGCCGAAGTGGATGGGCAGGTGGAGGTTGTCGTGGCGGCGGTCCCGGTGGCTGCACCTGCGGCGATTGCTGCGCCAACGGTCCCGGTTGCCCACAGGGGCGATGGCC
>CALRKX020000223.1:0-4851 GCA_943368305.1 Erythrobacter sanguineus | reverse complement strand
CGCGACCGAGAGCATCCGGCCCAACTGGCCGCCGCCCAAGATTCCGATGGTGGCGCCAGTCTGCAAAACGTCACTCATCCTTCGGCTCCTCGGGGATAGAGGCGGAGAGCGCCTCGCGCCAGGCATCAAGGCGGGCGGCAAGGGCGGGGTCGAAGAGGGCAAGGATACCGGCGGCCATCAGGCCCGCATTGGCCGCGCCCGCAGCCCCGATGGCCATGGTGGCCACGGGGTAGCCCTTGGGCATCTGCAGGATTGAATAAAGGCTATCGACGCCAGACAGCGCCTTGGTCTGGACCGGCACGCCCACCACCGGAATGCGGGTTTTCGACGCCATCATGCCGGGCAGATGGGCTGCCCCGCCTGCGCCCGCGATGATGACCTTGAGGCCGCGTTCGGCGGCGGCCTTGCCATAGGTCCACAGCCGGTCGGGGGTGCGATGGGCGCTGACGATCTTGGTTTCATAGGCGATGCCAAGCTGATCCAGGATCAGGGCGGCCTCTTTCATCGTCGGCCAGTCTGACTGGCTTCCCATGATGATCCCGACATCCACGGCCATATGCGCCCCCAATGCTGCCTGTCTGCCGATTATACCGGGGGGCGGCACAGGGCAAGAACGCTTGGATATAGGGGTGCATATGGGGAAGGGGGCGTGATTTCGCGCACCGCTACGCGATGATGTCGGGGATCAGTTGATCTTCCATCTTCACGATCTGGTCCTTGAGCACCAGCTTCTGCTTTTTCAGCCGCCGCAGGGTCAGTTGATCGGGCCGTCCGGTCTGTTCAAGCGCCTGAACCGCCTCATCCAGATCGCGATGTTCGCGGCGCAGCACCTCAAGCTTGACGCGCAACATCTCTTCAAAGTTCATCTCGCTGGGGGCGTGCATGGCTGGATGACATCCGGTCTTCTTGCTTCTGGCCCCAGATTACATGATTCGCGCCGGTGCAGGCGAGAAATATGGGGCAATTGATCAAATAATCGCGTCGCAACCGACCCTTGCAGGCCCGCCGATGCAGGCCCATATTCAGGCCATGGGTGCCCGCGCGGGGCCCGCCAACCATGTCGCTTTCGCAAGGGCAGGGCAGATGACGAAGATTTCCTTTGGTGCGCATCCGCATCTTCTGGGGTTCGAACAGCTTGAACGGCTGGTTGAACGAACGGCCAAGACCGCATCGGAAGGGTATCCGCCCTTCAACATCGAGGCGACGGCCGAAAACGCCTATTGCATCACGCTTGCGGTGGCCGGGTTCCACGAGGAGGATCTGGCGATCACGGTCGAGGATCGGCAACTGGTGATCCGGGGGCGTCAGGCCGATGACAGTGCCGAACGGGTGTTCCTGCATCGCGGCATCGCGGCCCGTGCGTTCCAGCGCAGTTTCGTGCTGGCCGACGGGGTCGAGGTGGCGGGCGCGCATCTGGACCACGGGTTGCTGCATATCGACCTGCGGCGGTCGGTGCCGGATACGGTGGTGCAGACTATCCGTATCGGGCGAAAGTAAAGGAGATCAGAAGATGAATGCGAGATTTACTGCGCTTTCGCACCGCGATGACAGCATCGTCTATGTGCGCCCGGTCGCGGTTGCGGACCTGCCCGATGAGGTGCGCGAGCAGGTGGGCGAATTGTCCACCGTCTATTCGGTGAACCGCCCGGACGGAGAGCGCCTGGCACTTGTCGCCGACCGGCACATGGCCTTTCAACTGGCCCGCCAGCACGACCTTGCGCCGGTGAATGCGCATTAGGCGCATATAGGGACTGTTTTCCATACGGAAACAATAAGCGCTGCGGGCCAAGGTTGCCTGCGACACGATTTTTGGCTGGTTTTCGCTTTTGTCCACAGAAGATTTGGCCAGTTTGTGCTTTACACACCCCCCGACACCTTCCAATATCCTCAATATCTAGTAAGCATTTCCCCGTCAGCCGCTGCTTATGGTCTGACACCCAGCCTGTTGAGAGTGTGTTCACTCAGACGGCTTCATGATGAGGGGCGTATGTCGGTTTCAGAAGAATTTCATTTGTCGGATGACCTGCACCCCATCGACATTGTCGAGGATATCGCCGCGCATCGCGACTGGGAGTTCGACCGCGTCACCGATGACCAGATCGCGATGTCGGTCGAAGGCCAGTGGCGGACCTATTCGCTGACGCTGGCATGGTCGGCCCATGATGAGACGCTGCGCCTGTTGTGCACCTTCGAGATGGAGCCGCCGGACGGGCGGGAGGCGGCGCTTTATGATGTGCTGAACCGCTGCAATGATATGGTCTGGAACGGGGCCTTCACCTGGTGGGCCGAGCAGAAGTTGATGGTCTGGCGTTATGGCCTGTGCCTGGCGGGCGGGCAAAGCGCCTCGCTGGAGCAGATCGACAGGCTGATCGGCGGCGCGGTGATGGCGGCAGAGCGGTTCTATCCGGCGTTCCAACTGGTGGCTTGGGCCGGCCATACCCCCGCAGATGCCATGAAGGTTGCCATTGCCGAGGCCTACGGCCGCGCCTAACCTGCCATCCGTTACAGGAGGCTTGAATGGCGTTGGACGAGGTTGGTCTTGGCGGGGTTGCCCGCGACGGGATTGTGTTGCTGGGATGCGGCAAGATGGGCTCTGCCCTGCTGGCTGGCTGGCTGGAGGCGGGGTTGCCCGTCGGGTCCGTCTGGGTGATCGAGCCCAATCCGACCGAGTGGCTGCGGGGCCTTGGCGTTCATCTCAACGAAGGCGTGCCGCCTGTGCCCGCCGTGGCGCTGCTGGCGGTCAAGCCGCAGATGATGGGGGCGGCCTTGCCCGCGCTTCAGGCGTTGGGCAATGGCAAGACGCTGGTGGTTTCCATTGCCGCCGGCACCTCGATTGCAACGTTCGAACAGGTGTTCGGTGACCGCACCCCGATCGTGCGCGCCATGCCCAATACCCCCGCCATGGTGGGGCGCGGCATCACCGGCATCTGTGCCAACTCGCATGCCGGGGCAGAGGGCCTGGCCCTTGGCCGCGCCCTGATGAGCGCGGTGGGCCAAGTGGTCGAACTGGAGGGTGAGCATCAGATCGACGCCGTCACCGCGCTGTCGGGTGGTGGCCCGGCCTATGTGTTCCATCTGATCGAGGCGATGGCCGCAGGCGGCGAGGCGCTGGGCCTGCCCACCGAAGTGGCAATGCAACTGGCGCGCGCCACGGTATGCGGCGCGGGGGAACTGGCCTTCCGTTCGCCCGAGCCGGCGGCGCAGTTGCGCATCAACGTCACCTCACCCGGCGGCACCACGGCCGAGGCACTCAAACACCTGATGGACGCAGAGACAGGCCTGCCGCCATTGTTCCGGCGCGCGTTGAAGGCGGCGGCGGACCGGGGCGCGGAGTTGGGCAAGTGACGATCAGCTATGACGATTTCGCCAAGGTCGATATTCGTGTCGGCCGCATCACCCGTGCCGAGCCTTACCCCGAGGCACGAAAGCCCGCCCTGAAGCTGTGGATCGATTTTGGCGGCGAGATTGGTGAGAAACGCTCTTCGGCGCAGATCACCCGCCATTACACGATTGAGGGGCTGATCGGGCGGCAGGTCATGGCGGTGGTCAACTTTCCGCCGCGCCAGATCGGCAAGGTGATGAGCGAGGTTCTGGTTTTGGGTGTGCCGGATGAGACCGGAGAAGTGGTTCTGCTGACGCCCGATCAGGATGTACCCTTGGGCGGAAGGATGTTCTGATGAAGCTGTTGATCACCCGCCGCCTGCCGGATACGGTGCTTGCCGCCGCCCGCGCCCGGTTTGATGTGACCTTGCGCGACCGGACTGACCCGCTGTCGCCCGAGGAATTGCGCGCCGCCTTGCGCGATTTCGACCTTGTTCTGCCCACGCTGGGCGACAGGTTTCAGGCCGAAGTCTTTGCCGATGTGCCGCAGCCCCGGGCGAAAGTGCTGGCCAACTTCGGCGTGGGCTATAACCACATCGACGCCGCCGCCGCCGGCGCCCATGGGGTTGCGGTGACGAATACGCCGGGGGCCGTAACCGATGCTACGGCGGATATCGCGATGACGCTGATCCTGATGACAGCGCGCCGCGCGGGCGAGGGAGAGCGGTTGCTGCGTGCTGGCAAATGGCACGGTTGGGGGCCGGTGCAGATGCTGGGGCTGCATGTGACGGGCCGCAAGGTCGGCATCATCGGCATGGGGCGGATCGGCAAGGCGATTGCCCGGCGCTGCCATTACGGCTTCGGGATGGAGGTGGTGTTTCACAACCGCTCGACCGTGGCAGACCCCGGCATTCCGGCGCGGCAGGTGCCGCTGGATCAGGCGCTGGCGGCTGACATCGTGGTGGTCGCAGTGCCGGGCGGTGCGGGAACCCACCATCTGATCAATGCCGAGACGCTGGGTCATATGCGCCGCGACGCCATTTTCATCAACATCGCGCGCGGCGATGTGGTGGATGAGGCGGCATTGGTGGCCGCATTGCAGGCGGGCCAGATTGCCGGAGCGGGGCTGGATGTGTACGAGTTCGAACCCAAGGTCCATCCCGGCCTGATCGCGCTGGAGAACGTCACGCTGCTGCCGCACCTTGGCACAGCCGCGCTGGAGGTGCGCGAGTCGATGGGACTGATGGCGCTGGACAATCTGATTGCCTGTGCCGAGGGCCGCCCGCTGCCCAACCCGGTCGCCTGATGCCGGGCGGCGGATGCCTCCGGCGGGGATATTTGAGCCAGTATGAAAGGGCGAAGGGCTTTCGCATTCATCTTGGCATGAATATCCCCCGCGGAGCGTCCCACGCCGGGGCAGAGGGCTTGCCATGATCATCTCGCGCGGGCGGCGCTATGTCTTCGTGCATATCCCGAAAACCGGCGGCACAGCCCTGTCGCTGGCGCTGGAGGCGCGGGCGCTGAAGGATG
>CALRKX020000222.1:0-4852 GCA_943368305.1 Erythrobacter sanguineus | reverse complement strand
AGGGGTCAGCCATAGGCCAGGCGCTGACGCAGCCGCCCGCCCGCCGAAGCGGCGATGCGTAACAGGCGGCGGCGGTCATCCGCCAGCGCCGCCTGCATCAGCCCGGCCAGTGCACCGCGTGCCCTCAGATGAGGCAGCAGGACGGAATGTGACAAGGCGGGGAACAGGATGTGGTCGGCACCGGGCTGTTGCGGAAAGGGCAGGGCGTGCGGCAGGTCATCCTGTACGCCGTGAAACAGATAGCTATGGCCACGCGCGGACGGCGGGGCTGTGAACCAGCGCAGCGGGGGCAGGGCATCTGTCCAGCGTGACCAGCGCGTCTCACCGGGCACCACGCCCGGCGCAACGGACCATTGCGGCCCAAAGGCCAACACCACATCCACCGGCAGGAATTGCGCCGCGACCAGCGCCGAAAATGCGCCCATCGACAGGCCAATGGCTGCGATTCGCGTAACAGGTTTACGGGCAGAAACCGTCTCCAGACTGCGGATCAGAGCCTGTTCAAAGCCCGGATCATTGGCCCAGCTTCGGCTGGTGTCCGTGATGAACAGCGCCCGTCTTGTGCCATTGGCTGTGGCCGTCGCCACAAACTCGGGTGAGGGCGCGCGGCCGGGATCATGGCCGATGGAGGAGAAAGAGATGACAAGATCATCGCCAGCCCCGTCAAGGAAATCGACGGTCCAAGGCGGGCTGTTCCACAGCCGTTCAAAGTAAGGCTGATGCGCCATGCCACCATTCTGGCGATTCGCGCGCAAAGGAAAACCCCCGGAGTCGCCTCCGGGGGTCTTGTCTTAGTGGATTACAGCTTTCACCGGCTTGTCACGGCGGCTGGTTGCCGCCACCCGGTCATCGATGATCAGCCCGTCAGGACCGGCACTGACCTTGACGGTCGTGCCATCCAGCACCTGCCCACCCAGCAGCATTTCGGCCAGCGGGTCTTGCAGGGCGCGCTGGATCACGCGCTTCAGCGGCCGGGCGCCGAACACCGGGTCATAACCCTCATCGGCCAGCCACTGACGCGCAGCCTGATCCAGCTCCAGCGAAATCTTGCGCTGGGCCAGCCGCTTTTCAAGGCGGCGTAGCTGGATCGTCACGATGCCGTCCATGTCGCCCCGGGTCAGACGGTCAAAGATGATCTGCTCATCCAGACGGTTCAGGAATTCGGGCCGGAAATGCGCCCGGACCGCCTCTTCCACCTCTAGCCGGGCATGGCTGGGGTCTGCCCCTTCGGGCAATTCCGACAGCGCCCGCGCGCCAAGGTTCGAGGTCAGCACGATCAGCGTCTGTTTGAAATCGACCGTCCGGCCCTGACCATCGGTCAGGATGCCATCATCCAGCACCTGCAACAGCACGTTGAACACATCTGGATGGGCCTTTTCCACCTCGTCAAACAGCACGACCTGATAGGGCCTGCGCCGAACCGCCTCGGTCAGAACGCCGCCCTCATCATAGCCGACATAGCCCGGAGGGGCACCGATCAGCCGCGCGACCGAGTGCTTTTCCATAAATTCGCTCATATCGATACGGACCATCGCGTTTTCATCGTCAAACAGATACTCGGCGACGGCCTTGGTCAGTTCGGTTTTGCCCACGCCGGTCGGCCCAAGAAACAGGAAGCTGCCCAAAGGACGCCCCTCGTCATTCAGGCCTGCCCGTGCGCGGCGCACGGCATTGGCCACGGCCACCACCGCGTCATGCTGGCCGATCACGCGCTTGCCCAACTCGTCTTCCATGCGCAGCAGTTTTTCGCGTTCACCTTCCAGCATCTTGGTGGTGGGAATGCCGGTCCAGCGTTCGACCACTTCGGCGATCTGTTCGGGGCGCACGGCTTCGCTGACCAAGGCTTCGCCTTCGCGGGCCTCAGCCTCGCCCAGCGCCTTTTCCAGCGCCGGAATGCGACCGTATTGCAGCTCGCCCGCCTTGGCAAAGTCACCCTCGCGCTTGGCCTGCTCCAGCTCGGCGCGGGCGCGGTCAAGTTGTTCTTTCAGGTCGCGGGCCTTTTCCAGACTGTCGCGTTCGGTTTGCCATTTGGCGGTCATTTCGGCAGACCGATCCTTCAGGTCGGCCAGTTCCTTTTCCAGCTTTTCCAGCCGGTCCTTCGAAGCCGCGTCATCTTCTTTCTTCAGTGCCTCGGATTCGATCTGCAATTGCAGGATCTGCCGGTCAAGCTGGTCCAGCTCCTCGGGTTTGCTGTCCACCTCCATCCGCAGGCGGCTGGCGGCTTCGTCCATAAGGTCAATCGCCTTGTCGGGCAGGAAGCGGTCGGTGATGTAGCGGTGCGACAGGGTCGCCGCCGCTACCAGCGCCGAATCAGCGATGCGAACACCGTGGTGCAGTTCGTACTTTTCCTTGATGCCGCGCAGGATGCTGATGGTATCCTCGACCGTCGGTTCATTCACCATGACGGGCTGGAACCTGCGGGCCAGGGCCGCGTCCTTTTCAACATACTTGCGGTATTCATCCAGCGTGGTGGCACCGACGCAATGCAGTTCTCCGCGCGCCAAGGCGGGTTTGATCAGGTTGGCGGCATCCATCGCGCCATCGGATTTCCCGGCACCGACCAGCGTGTGCATTTCGTCGATGAACAGGATGATCTCGCCATTTGCAGCCGTCACCTCGTTCAGCACCGCCTTGAGGCGCTCCTCGAACTCGCCACGATACTTGGCGCCGGCAATAAGCGCGCCCATGTCCAGCGCCATCAGCTTTTTGTTGCGCAGCGATTCCGGCACGTCGCCATCAACGATGCGCAGCGCGAGGCCCTCGGCGATCGCGGTTTTGCCGACGCCGGGTTCCCCGATCAGCACCGGGTTGTTCTTGGTGCGGCGCGACAGAACCTGCATGGCGCGGCGAATCTCTTCATCACGACCGATGATCGGGTCGATCTTGCCGTTGGCGGCGGCTTCGGTCAGGTCGCGGGCGTATTTCTTCAAGGCCTCCATCGTCTCCTCGGAAGAGGCGGTGTCGGCGGTGCGGCCCTTGCGCACCTCATTGATCGCGGCGTTCAGGCCCTGGGCATTCACCGCCCCGGCTGACAGCGCATCGCGCGCGCGGGTGTTCACCAACGCCAGCGCAGTCAGCAGGCGTTCAACCGGAACAAAGCTGTCACCAGCTTTTTTCGCCACGGTTTCGGCTTCGTCCAGCACACGGACAAGGCTGGGGTCGATATAGGTGTTGCCTTCACCACCCGAGACCTTGGGCAGCTTCGCCAGGGCGGCATCATTCGCCTCGGCCACGCGGTCAGGGGCACCGCCCGCCTTGCGGATGAGATTCGAGGCGAGGCCCTGATCGTCATCCATCAGCGCCTTCAGCAGATGGTCGGGCAGCACACGCTGATGTTCTTCGCGCATCGCAATGGTCTGGGCCGCTTGCAGGAATCCGCGCGACCGCTCCGTGAATTTCTCCAAATTCATCGGTATCTCCTTTTCTGAAGCACCGGCTTTGGACGCCCTGAAAAGGCACGCCCGTTCCGGCCTTGTCCGTCACATGGGCACCGGATCGTGACGTTGCAAGACTGTGCAACACCGGCGGAGAAAATATCGCAAAACGCTGAATTGCAGATGAATCTTGGCCTGCGGAAAGCCGCCGAAACGAGGGGGGCGGATGCGCGGCGCGCCGCGTGCGCGGAAACCCGCGCTTGTATTGTTGCGGCATAGCTCTCCCAATGCGGGAAAAGGGCGGGACAGCCATGCACGAGACATTAAGACCCCTGATCCACAAGGCACAGATACTGGGATTGCAGATCCATGTTGCCCGCGCCGGCCTGTGTCTGGGCGACGCGGCAGAAGCCGTGTCGCTGGATGACGGCACGATTGGCGTGATGGCGCGGATACGTCGGCCATTCCTTGGGGTTATTCCACGCCAGAAGAACATGGTTCTGGGGCGGCTGGGACCGGCGGCCTCTCGCATATTGATGCCAGAGCTGGCGCAGGGGCGTCCCTTGCGGCTGCGAATCGTCGGGTTGACGCCCGAACATCTGGCAGGCCCGGATGGGGCAGAGGTGCATATCTCGGCCTGGGGGGCACCGCCCCCGGCAGGTTATGTTGCATAACGGACATAGGCAAAGGCCAGCCCGTCGGGTGCCCAATTCGGCACGTTCATTGTGCCCTGCCCGCCGATGAATTCACGGATACGGCGGCGGTTGCAGCCTTCGGGGTCGCATAAAACCAGTGCCACCGGCAGGTCTGGCGGGTGGCCTTCGGTGCCTGGCGGGTAGGCCAGATAGACCAGATGTTTGCCGCAGGGAGACGGATGGGGAAACCAGTTCACATGATCATCAGTAAACAGGGGGTGCTGGTCGCTGCCATCGGCGTTCATCACCCAGATCTGGGCATGACCGGTGGCGTCGCAGTTCCAGTAGATGCGGCTGCCATCGGCGCTGAAATCGGGGCCGTCGGAATGGCCGATGCCTTGGGTCAGGCGGATTTCCTGAGGGCCCCCCCCTCGCACGAGGGGAGAGGGAGGCACCTTTGTAGCGCCGCAGGGCAACACGCCCATCGAATAGATATCCAGCGCCTTTGATGCGTTACGAACCGCCGGATAGACCAGCATTTGCCCATCCGGCGAAATCCCGTGCCACCAGCTTGGCGGCTGCGGGCTGATTTTTTCCACCGGCCCACCTGCGGCGGGCATCTGGTAAATCTGCGATCCCCGCCCTTCGTGATGAGACGAAAGGTAGATCATCTTCCCATCCGGGCTGAAGCCATGGTCATTGTTGCAGCGGGTCGCGGGACCAGTGTCGATAGGGTCCATCTGCGGGTGATCCAGCGGGACGCGATACAGAAGTCCACCCGCATTCAACAGCAGCCAGCCACCGCAGCGCGACCAGTTCGGCGCCTCGACCCGGCCTTCAACC
>CALRKX020000221.1:0-4873 GCA_943368305.1 Erythrobacter sanguineus | reverse complement strand
TCGTTGTTTCCTGCAGGCTCTGCAACAACTCTGCAATGGGACCGGGAGCGAAAGATGGCGGATGCCCGACCGGTCGATCACGAAGCAGTTGGCCCTTCCCAGTACCCGGTGCAGATGCAGAGCAGACCGAGATCAAGTTTGGCGAAGGCTCAAAGGGGCGATCGTCTTAACCTGAGGGCGGAAAGCCAGTTCAGGGTGGCCATCACGCCAGCGGTTGCCAGACAAAGGGGAAGCCCTCCAATCTGATAGCTGACCCCGGATAGAAGCGTGCCCAGAAGCCGGCCCGCCGCATTGGCCATGTAGTAGAAGCCCACATCCTGGCTGACCCTTTCATCCTTGGAAAAGGCCAGGATCAGATAGGAATGGACTGAGGAATTGACTGCAAAAATAAAGCCGAAGGCCAGAAGGCCCGCCACGATCACAAGGCTTAGCCACAAGGCCGGGGTACCGGCGATCCATGCCGCCAGCGCCAGAGCGAAGGGGATCGGCACCAGATAGCCCGCCCATGCAATGGCCTTGGCGACAATCTCGGTCTCTGGCTTGCCCTTCGCGGCGAGAAGCCGCGGAGCTGCCGCCTGCACCGCGCCATAGGCGATGATCCAAAGCGCCATGAAACCGCCGATCAGGAAAAAGGCAAACCGGCTGCCCTCGGGCGTGCCGTCCGACAGGATCGCCTGGAAATAGACCGGAACACCGACCACGAACCAGACGTCCCTCGCGCCAAACAGGAACATGCGCGCAAGGCTCAGGCGGTTGACCTTGGCATCCTTGGACCAGACCGACGAGAACTTGGCCTCTTTGCTGCCCATCGGCAGACCAGCGGGCATGAAAAGCCAGATGGCTGCAAGGATCAAAGCCAGCACGCACGCCATACCCCAGACAGCGCCCTTGAACCCGGCCAGCGCCAGAAGCACCGCACCAAGAAAGAAGCCAACACCCTTCACGGCATTCTTCGACCCTGTCAGCAGCGCCACCCAGCGGAACAATGCCCCATCTCCCTTGGGAGCCAAAAGCTTGACCGCCGATTTCGAGGACATCTTGGCCAGATCCTTGGCTACCCCGCTCAGGCCCTGAACGACCATGACGAAGGCGACCGAGAGCGGGATGCTCCACGCAGGGTCCAACTGCGTCAGCCCGACCAAGGCCGCGATCTGCATCAACAGCCCGGCCCACAGCGTCACCGCCAGTCCGAACCGCGCCGCGATCCAGCCGGCAGCAAGGTTGGTGACGATGCCTGCCAATTCATACAGCAGGAACAGCCAGGCCAGTTGCACCGGCGTGAAGCCCAGTCCGTTAAAATGCAGCAGCACCAGCATCCGCAAGGCGCCGTCCGACAGCATGAAGGCCCAATAGGCCGCCGTCACCGCCGCATAAGCGACAAGGCCTTGGTTGCGCTCCGTGCTCACAGCGATGCCGCCACCATGCGGGTGATGTCGGCCAGACGGCAGGAATAGCCCCATTCGTTGTCATACCAGGCGTAGATCTTAACCTGAGTGCCGTTCACAACCATGGTCGAGGGCGCGTCAATGATCGAAGAGCGTGGATCGTTGGTGTAATCGGTTGAGACCAGAGGCCGGGTCTCATAGCCGAGGATACCCTTGAGCGGGCCTTCCGCAGCGGCCAAGAACAAGGCGTTGACCTCTTCGACCGTGGTCGGACGCTCCACTTCGAAAACGCAATCGGTCAGCGAACCATTCAACAGCGGCACCCGCACCGCATGACCGTTCAGGCGGCCCTTGAGTTCAGGATAGATCAGCGTGATTGCTGTGGCCGAGCCCGTCGTCGTCGGGATCAGGTTCAGCAAAGCCGAGCGCGCGCGGCGCATGTCCTTGGCCGGGCGGTCCACGATGGTCTGGGTGTTGGTCACATCATGGATCGTGGTGATCGAGCCGTGGCGGATGCCGATGCCCTCATGGATCACCTTGACCACCGGGGCGAGGCAATTGGTCGTGCAGCTTGCCGCCGTCACCAGCCGCTGCGAGCCGTCATAATCGCCATGGTTGACGCCATAGACAAGGTTCATCGCCCCGCCATCCTTGACCGGGGCCGATACCACGACCTTCTTCACCCCGGCCGCATAATATGGAGCGATCTTCTCGGCGGTCTTGAAAACCCCGGTGCAGTCGATAACCAGATCGATGCCCATCGCGGCAAGCGGCATATCCTCGATCCGCTTGGCGGAAGTCACAGCCATGCGCTGGCCCTTGATCGTCAGGTTGGTGTCGTCAAAGCCGATGTCCGCCTTCCAGCGACCATGAACCGAGTCGAATTCCATCAGCAAGGCATGCTGTTCCGGCGTGCCTGCGGGGTCGTTGATCAGCACGATGTCGCCACCAGCCCCGCTGTCGATCAGGTCGCGCAACACAAGCTTTCCAATGCGGCCAAGGCCGTTCAAGGCGATGCGGGTCATGTCGTCTCCTCAGGCCCGGTTCAGGCCGATGGTGTCGAGGCTGCGTTGCAGCGCCGCCCGGTCAAGTTGTTCGATGGACAGGGCCGAAAAGGCCATGATGCGGCGGTTGAGTTCGGAGAAGGCCTTGGCGAAGGCCAGACCCTTTTCGGCCTCGGTTCCGGTGGCCTTTACCGGGTCCGGCACGCCCCAATGCGCAGTCAGGGTTTGCCCCGGCCAAGGCGCGCATTCCTCGGCTGCGGCGGCATCGCAGACGGTGAAGATGAAATGCATCGGTGGCGCGTCCGGCACTTCAAATTCGGAAATGTGTTTGGCGCGCAGGTCCGAAGTCTCCAGTCCGTTGCGCTGCAAAATCGCCACGGCAAACGGGTTCAACTGGGTGCCGGGTCGCGTGCCCGCCGAGAAAGCGCGGAATTTATCGCCGCCGATCCGGTTGAGGATCGCTTCGGCAAAGATCGACCGCGCTGAGTTTCCAGAACAGATGAAGAGAACGTTGTAGGGCGGCTGCAGCATGTCCGGGATGATCCTGTGGTCAAAAGTGGGGCAAGTCAGGTCGGCCCTGCCGCGGCAGCAGTCATTCACCAGATAGTCGATCAACCCCGAAGTGCGCTTCAGATCGACGGCGTAAAACAGGGACCGCCCCTGGCGGGTGCAGCGGATCAGCCCGCAGGTTTCCAACTCGCCCAGATAATGCGACAGCGTGTTCGGCTTCAGCCCAAGCACCTCGGCAATCTCGGTTGGACGTCCGCCCTGCGGGGCCAAACGCATCAGCATCCGAAACACCGAAAGACGGCCGGGGTGACCGAGGGCAGAAAATGTCTGTGTGGCGATATTTAATTCCATAATTCGTGAATATAGGAATATATATCGCCTTCCAAGTGAAGGTTTTGTAAAAACGCGTGAGGCCCTGTTTACAAAGACCAGCATGCCCGAAGTGCCACGCTTTGCCGTGTAGTCCCACGGCGAAATGGATCCGTCTTCTTGGCAGATGCAGCGATCCGGACTTCTGAGAGGGCCACCGCCCGGCTAGCGGACAGGGCGAGACCAGCGCCACGACCAGCGCGCATCCGGTCGTTGGCAGAGGACATTGACACCGCCATGCCTGCGGGCCGTTCAGTGTTCCATGTCTTAGCGCCCATCGCTCAGTTCAAGCGGGGGTGGATTTCGGAGAGTACGGAGGAAGGGTTGGAGGCTGCCCGGAAGCGGGGGCGAGTCGGAGGCAGGCCCCTGCCCTGTTCACCGCCCAGAAGGACAAGGTGCGCTGCATGCGGGACGAGCAGTTGAGGCCACTGCTCGAAATCGCGCAGCTTTTCCGGGTTAGCGCGAAGGCCATCCGGCGGGCATATAATGAGAAACGCAGGCCGTAGCCTGCGCTCTGATTTGGTGCTCTATCGAACTTGTTAACGGCTCGACCGCGGTTTCTGAACGAACGTAGAGTTGCAGACAACACAGCGGCGGTCAAGGCGCAACTAACCACGCTTTTTGGGGCAGGTCAGCGCAGCCTGATGTGGACCCAGGCTTGTCCCGCTGGCAACCTTCGCGTGCGAAGCGATGGGGGTCGGCGATCTGCTTTGGACGCAGAGCCGCGTTCCCGGAATACCTGGTAACATTCGGATATTGACATGAAGTTTGGGGCCAGTCAATATTCCCTAACCACGCTTAATTATGGGGGATGCTCATGGCGGCCCGTCTGGGTCTCGACATCGGTACGAATTCCATCGGTTGGTGGCTTTATCAAACCGACGGGGCTAGGCCCATCAGTGTCATCGACGGCGGTGTCCGGATTTTCTCGGACGGGCGCGACGCCAAGACCAAGGCCTCTCTGGCGGTCGCCCGCCGCGACGCGCGCGCCATGCGTCGCCGCCGCGACCGCTATCTGCACCGCCGCGCCATGTTGATGAAACGGCTGGCGGCGGCGGGGTTGATGCCTGAAGGTCCGGATCAGGCGCAGGCGTTGACGCTGCTCGACCCCTTTGCCCTGCGCGCCAAGGGGCTGGACCACGTCTTGCCGCTGGAGCAACTGGGCCGCGCCCTCTTTCACCTGAACCAACGACGCGGCTTCAAATCCAACCGCAAGACAGATGGCGGCGACAACGAGGGCGGCAAGATCAAGGAAGGCTCGGCGCGGCTAGATCAGGCCATGATGGCGGCAGGAGCCCGCACCTATGGCGAATTCCTGCACAAGCGCCGCAGCGCCGCCGAGGATCCCCGCGCCGTTCCCGCCGTCCGCACAAGGCTTGCCCTGCGCAAGGATGCGGATGGCAAGGACGAGGCCGGTTACGACTTCTACCCCGACCGCAGGCATTTGGAGGGAGAGTTTCACAAACTCTGGGCCGCGCAGGAACGGCACAACCCCGAACTGACGGAGGAATTGCGCGATGTGCTGTTCGAGACGATTTTCCACCAGCGCCCACTGAAGGAACCCGCCGTCGGCCGCTGCCTGTTTTATAACGAGCCGCGCCTGCC
>CALRKX020000220.1:0-4873 GCA_943368305.1 Erythrobacter sanguineus | reverse complement strand
AGCTGTCTTCGGTCGAAACCGAAACGGTCGAGGTGCTGATCACCCCCGGTTGCCACATGATCGGGCGCACCCTGGGCGAGATGCGTCTGCGCCGCCGCTATGGCATCTATGTGCTGGCCGCCCACCGGCGCAGCCAGAACATCGGCCGCCAGCTTGATGAGCTGGAGGTGCAGGTCGGCGATACCTTGCTGCTGGAGGGCCGGGCCGAAGATATCAAGCGGTTGGCCGAAGACATGGCGATGGTCGATGTCAGCCACCCCAAGGCCCGCGCCTATCGCCGTGCCAAGGCCCCCATTGCGATTGGTGTGCTGGCCATGGTGGTCATCCTGTCATCGCTGGATGTGGCGCCGATCCTGGCGCTGGCCTTCATCGGCGTGGTGGTCATCCTGCTGGCGCGCTGCGTTGATGCGGATGAGGCGTTCGATTTCGTCGATGGCCGCCTGATGGCGATGATCTTTGCCATGCTGGCGGTGGGCGAGGGGCTGGACCGCTCTGGCGCGGTCAGCACGATCGTGACCACCGTCAAACCCTGGATGGAGGGGCTGTCGCCCTTTGCCATGATCCTGGCCGTTTATCTGCTGGGGCTGATCCTGACAGAGTTCCTGTCGAACAATGCGGTGGCGGTGATCTATACGCCCATCGCAATCCAACTGGCGCATGGGCTGGGGGTGGACCCGCGACCCTTTGTGGTGGCAGTGATGTTTTCGGCCACGCTCGCCTTTGGCACGCCGGTTGGCTACCAGACCAACATGATGGTTTATGGGCCGGG
The DNA here is from genome assembly GCA_943368305.1 of Erythrobacter sanguineus. Lineage (GTDB taxonomy): Bacteria > Pseudomonadota > Alphaproteobacteria > Rhodobacterales > Rhodobacteraceae > Fuscibacter. The sequence continues at coordinate 4,104 of CALRKX020000220.1, read as the reverse complement.
GGGGTACAAGTTCCTCGACTTTACCAAGATCGGCATTCCGCTGAACATCATCACCTGGCTTTTGTGTTCGGCGCTGATCCCGCTGATCTGGCCGTTGTATCCCTGACGCTGCATCCCTGAAAGGGCTGGAACAGGCGGGGGGCTTGCCGCCGCCTTGCCCGGTGGTGTAGAGGACGCCATCACCGAAGATCAGGGGTTCAGGGGTCATGGCAGGCCATTCGAAATGGGCGAACATCCAGCACCGCAAGGGCAAGCAGGATGGCATCCGCTCCAAGATGTTCTCAAAGCTGTCGAAGGAAATCACCGTCGCGGCCAAGATGGGCGATGCGGACCCCGACAAGAACCCGCGCCTTCGTCTGGCGGTCAAGGCGGCCAAGGCCGTATCGATGCCCAAGGACGTGATCGAACGCGCGATCAAGAAATCGCAGATGGGCGACGCAGCGGATTATGTGGAAATCCGCTATGAAGGCTACGGCGCCGGTGGCATCGCCATCATCGTCGAGGCGCTGACCGACAACCTGAACCGCACCGCCTCGAATGTGCGCAGCTATTTTTCCAAGGGCGGCGGCAACATGGGGCAGACCGGCTCGGTCAGCCACAGCTTTGACCGTCTGGGAGAGATTTCCTATCCCGCCAAGGTTGGCAGCGCCGATGACGTGATGATGGCCGCGCTGGAAGCGGGGGCCGATGACGTTGAGTCGGATGACGAAGGCCATTGGATCTATTGCAAGGTTGAAGATCTGTCCTCGGTGTCCGAGGCGCTGGAGGCGGCGCTGGGGGAATCGACCGAGTCCAAGCTGATCTGGAAGCCCCAGACCCTGACCGAAGTGGATCTGGACACCGCGCAAAAGCTGATGCGCCTGATCGACCTTCTGGAAGAAGATGATGACGTGCAGACCGTCACCCACAATTTCGACGTGCCAGAGGACGTGGCCGCGCAGTTGTAAGCCGGGCATCGCCATGGTTGCCAAAGGCCCCTTCGGGGGCCTTTTGTTTTTTGGGCGATTGGCAATTTCCTATGCGCAGTCTGATGAGGGTCATCGCCTTCGCCATGCAAGTGAAGGTTCAAGTTGCCCCCCTCGGACACCAAGACCCGGCCAGCGCCCGCCCCGCCGTCGGCGGGCGCTGGCCTTTCGTCGTCGTGGTACAACCGTCACTTGCGGACAGGTCACACGCGGGCGGGGAGCCGCAGGGCGCTTTCTGCTCCACCCGGAGATAGGCTGGCCGAATGTCGGTTCTGTCCTAAACCAACGCCTTTGCCGCATGGGCGCGGATCGCCCGGGTCAGCGGTGCCAGCGCCGGGGCGGCCAGCCGGGTGAACTGCCAGTGCAGCGGCACATCCAGCGCGGTGCCGGGCGCAAGGTCCACCAGACGGCCCGCCTTCAGATGCGGGCGCACCAGCGCCTCGGGGTTCATCGCCCAGCCAAGGCTCAGAAGGCAGGCCTCGACAAAGCCTTGCGAACTGGCCAACCGGTGGGTCGGAAACGCTCCCCTTGCGCCCGGAAACTGCCGTGCGGCCCAGCGTTCCTGCAATTTGTCCTTGTCGGAAAAGGTCAGCCCCGGAGCTTGTGCCAGCGCCGCCGCCGTGGGTCCGTCGGGCATCCATCGCCCGAAGTAGGCCGGCGAGGCGGTTGCCAGATAGCGCAGCGCGCCCAAGGGCAGGCTGTCACAGCCGGGCGGGGCAGCGGCATGGGCGGTGATGGCCGCCACCACCTCGCCCCGCCGCAGCCAGTCCTGGCTGACATCCTGATCATCTATCACCAGATCGAACAGGAATCCGTCGCATTCGGCCAGCGCGGGCAGCACCCAGGTTGCCAGGCTGTCGGCATTCACCGCGATCCGCAGGGTCAGTGGCCCGGTCCCCAGTTGCGGCAGATCTTGCCGCAAGGTGCGCTCCAGCACCTCCACCTCGTCATGGTGCCGGATCAGCCGCAACCCGGCAGCGGTGGCCACACAAGGCTGCCCGCGCCGCACCAACAGCGTGCCGGTCTGCTCTTCCAGCGCCTTGACGCGCTGCGAGATCGCCGAGGCCGTCACCCGCAGCATCGCCGCGGCCAGATCAAACGACCCGCGCCGATGCACGGCGGCAAGGGCGGCCAGTTGGTTGGGGTCCAGCATGAATTAGAATCTCTTAATCGGGCAAAGACATATTAAGTGGATTTCCGCCATGCCGCCAAGCTATGTCCGGAAAAAGAGGTGCGCGATGTCCGGTGAAACTGATCTGCAAATCCTGCTGGCCGGCATGGCGCCAGACCTGCGGGGAACCGACTGGGGCTATGCCCTGGCCGAAAAGGTGCCCGCCGGAATGGCCCCCTTTGCCGTGATCGCCGAGGACGAGGGCCTGACGCTGGTTGCCCCCATCGCGCAGCTTTTGGCGGCGGGCCTGTCGCCCATCGGGCCGATGGCGCGCATCACGCTGACTATTCATTCCTCATTGCAGGCGGTGGGCCTGACGGCGGCCATTGCGTCGGCGCTGGCGCAGGGCGGCATCAGCGCCAATGTCATCGCCGGGTTCCACCATGACCATATCTTCCTGCCCGCCGCCGATGCGCCGCGCGCCCTGGAAATCCTGAAGGCCTTGTCTCGTGGGTAACGCCGCTGTCTCGGGCTTTCTCGTCTCGCTCAGCCTGATCCTGGCGATCGGGGCGCAGAACGCCTTTGTGCTGCGTCAGGGCATCCGGAGAGAGCATGTCTTTGCCGTGGTCGCGGTTTGCGCGCTGTCGGACGCGATGCTGATTGCGGCGGGGGTCACGGGGTTTGGCTTTGCCTCTGCCCGCCTGCCATGGCTGGGCATGGCGATGCGTTGGGCGGGGGTGGCGTTTCTGGTTGTCTATGGCGCGCTGCGGTTTCGGGCAGCGGCACGAGGGGGCGAGGCGCTGATGCCCGCGCCGGGGGTCTCGCCGCCGTTGGGCCGGGTGTTGGCGACCTGCCTGACGCTGACCTGGGCCAATCCGCATGTCTATCTGGATACGGTCGTGCTGCTGGGCTCGATCGCGGCGCAATACAGTCCGCACAAGCTGGCCTTTGGCATCGGGGCGGCCAGCGGTTCACTGGTGTTCTTTTCGGCTCTGGGGTTTGGCGCGCGGCTGCTGGCCCCGGTCTTTGCCCGGCCGCGTGCCTGGGTGGTGCTGGAGATCATGGTCGGCCTGACGATGTGGGCATTGGCGCTGGGGTTGGCCATGGGGGGCTGACCCCCCGTGCCGCGTTGCGCCCCATCCGTGGCCAGCGCGCGCCCGGCTTGCATCAGATTAACCCTGCGCGCCTAGCGTCCGCCTCCAGCACATGCCGGAGGTTCCCGATGCCCGATGACACACCCATTCTTGCCCTGCCGCTGATCATGCCGTCGCAGGCGCAAAAGCACGTTACGCATAACGAGGCGGTGCTGCTGCTGGATGCGCTGGTGCATCTGGCCGTGACTAGCCGCAACCTGACCGCGCCGCCGGTTTCCCCGGCAGAGGCGGATCGCTACATCGTGGCCAGCGGGGCCACCGGCGATTGGGTGGGGCAGGCGGGGCGCATCGCGATGCGGCAGGATGGGGCCTGGCGCTTTGTCGTGCCGAACCCCGGTTTTCGCGCCTGGATCGTGGCCGAGAGTGCCGCTGCAACCTGGACTGGCACGGCTTGGGTGGCGCAAGCCGAACAACCGCTGAACGTCACGCAACTGGGCGTTTCGACCAGTGCCGATGCCACGAACCGGCTGGCCGTTGCGGCGCCAGCGACCCTGCTGACCCATACAGGCGCGGGTCATCAGGTCAAGGTGAACAAGAACGCTGCGGCTGATACCGCCAGCCTGCTCTATCAGACCGGGTTTTCGGGGCGCGCCGAGATGGGGCTGGCGGGCAACGATGATTTCACCGTCAAGGTTTCGGCCGATGGCTCTGCCTGGTTCGATGCTGTTGTGGCCGACCGCACTTCGGGCAGGGTGCGGTTGCCGGGGGGGGCGCGGTTGACGAACGGAACGGCAGCCGCGCCCAGCATTGGCTTTGACGCCTCGCCCACCACAGGCGCCTACCGCGCCGCTGCCGACCAGATCGGCCTTGCCACTGCGGGCGTGGCGCGGGTGCTGTTGGGCACCGCCGCCTGCCAGATCGATCTGCCACTGAC
>CALRKX020000219.1:0-4885 GCA_943368305.1 Erythrobacter sanguineus | reverse complement strand
TGAACCCGTTCGATTGCAGCGACACCGAGGTGTCGATCGACGAGACTGCGGCGTTGATCGTCAGGTTGATCTGGTCGCCATCGACCACGACGGGGGTGAAGTTCAGCTCGACACCGAAGGGTTTGTATTCCACCGCAAGGCCGCCGTTGCCGTCCACCACCGGGATCGGATATTCGCCACCGGCAAGAAACTTGGCCTCCTGGCCCGAAAGGGCGGTCAGGTTCGGTTCGGCCAGCGTGCGCACGGCGCCCTTGGATTCCAGCGCTTCCAGCAGGACGGCGAATTCAAGCGAGCCAGCGGTGAAGCCCAGGCTCATGCGGCCAAACGCCTCGTTCGGCGAGGTGATCGTATCCCCGTTCAGCAGGCCCGCCAGTTTGCTGCCATCGGACAGCACGCCCGATCCGGCCGCGATGCCGGCATCGGTGCCGCCCGCAACGCCCAGCGAGGCGCGCAGGTTCTTGGACACAGAGCGCTGCATTTCGGCAAAGCGCACCTTCAGCATCACCTGCTGGGTGCCGCCGACCGTCATCAGGTTCGACACCCGTTCCGGCGCATAGCGGTTGGCCAGATCCAGCGCGCGGTCCAGCTTCGCAGTAGAAGAAACGGTGCCCGACAGCACGATGCCGTCGTTGGCGGTCCGCACCTCGATCCGTTCGCCCGGCAGAATCTGTTGCAAGCGTTCCTTGAATTCGGCGATGTCGGGGGTGACGTGAACGTCGATGTTGGTCAAAAGCTTGCCATCTGCGCCCAGCAGAGTCAGCGTCGTGCGGCCCGGCGTCTTGCCCAGAACATAGATCGATTTCTCGGACAGGGTGGAGATGTCGGCGATGCCGGGGTTCGCGATCGACAGTTCTGCGAACGGCGTGTCGCTTTCAACGACGACCGCGCGGTTCATCGGCACGTTCAGCGGCGCGCTTTCGCCCCCGGTCAGAACCCGGAGCGTCGGACCCGCCGCAACCGTCATCGGCGCAGCCGCCAGCGCAAGCCCAAACATGGCTGCCGTCACTAGGCTTCGAATTTGCATGTGATCTGCCCTTTCGATCACGCCTCATTGCGGGTCTTTTCGCCCGTTCGTTCAACAATACTGCCGGAGTTGCGCTTTTTTTGCAAGAATCAAACAGTTGTCAGGGTTTCCTGATGTGGATAACTGGCAACAGCGCAATCCGTCGCGCAAGGCTGTGCGGCCCGCCACAGCATATGGGGCCGCATCTTGCGATGCGGCCCCCTGCCGTTCAAAAACTTCAGTTGGTGCAGGGGATCGGAATATCCACCACATCTGCGCCCTTGCGAGTGCGGATGGTGCAAACCTTTTCCTGAACCGGAGCCGGCGCGGGGGCGGCATCGGTCATGCCAAGCAGCTTCTTGCCATCCACCTCTACCAGCCCGTTTTCGGCGGTGTCGCCAATGCCGACCAGTGACATGACCAGACGGCCGGTTGCCTGAGCCTGGGCCAGACGGGCCACTTGTTCGGGGGTCGCGGCCACGGTCATCGTGCGGTTGGTGATCTGGCCTTCGCTGGCGGCCTGCTTGTCCTTGCGGTCAACCGCGATCACCTTCATGCCGCTTTCGATCAGGCGGGTGATGTCGCCTTGCGTGCCCTCGGCGGTGCCGGTCCAGTAGATGTCCACATGGTCGCTGGGTTGCAGGAAGTCGGCGGCATCAACGCGGATCGCAAAGGCCCGCATTCCTTTTTCCAGATTGCCGGTCAGGCCGGGCGATACGCCCGGATCGGTGACGGTCACGGCCAGCAGGGGTTCGAACTTTTCGATGTCGCGGGTGATGAAGCGGTCACCCTTGGCGTTTTCGGGGAACAGCGCGGCTTCTTCGGTAAACGCCCCTTCGGGAAGGGCGTTGTTCTGCCAGTAGACCAGTTGCACATCTTCTTTGGCGAGGGTTTCGCCATAGGCCTTGGCCTTGGTCACCACATAAATCTTTGTCAGACCGCCGGTCTCGGCGATCAGCGCCTGTTCACGTTGCGCAGCGCTTTGCTGCTGATTGATATAGTTTTTCGCCAGAAAGACGGCCGCGCCCGCAAGAGCGACACCGACAATCAGCACCAATCCAAAAATCATACGCATCTTTTGTGTGCCTTTGCCTGCCCAGGTCTGTTTGTCGCACGGCTGCTATGGGTTGCTGCCGAAGCCGACATTGACCGAAGTGATATAGTCTGCGGTGCCCTGTGAAACGCTGCCGGTCCCGTAGGCGATTGGCGTCAGAACCAGTATTGCCATGCCAACGATGGCGGCGGTCAGCACAACCCAGTCGACGGTTACAGCCCCCGAGTCATCGGACAGCAGGAAGTGTTTTGCTGCGTTCATCATGCTCGGCGTCTCCTGCGACGAAGGGTTCAACGGTGGGGCGACTGGTACAACGCATCGGTTCATAGGGTGGTCAAGGAATGCGGCGCGGAAATGGCGGTTCTGCGAAAGTCTCTAGACCTTTGCAAAGCCGCCGGGACGGTCTTCTTACCGGGGCCGATGCCGCGTTTTCAGCACCTGGTTCCGCGATGAACACCCGACTTAGCAAAAGGCCGCCCTCGAACGAAGGCGGCCCATTTTGTAAGACCGTTTCCGGAATTACGGGTTGTTGCCGTAGCCAGCGTTGGTCGAGGTCAGCTGGGCGTTGATCTTGGTCGACAGGCCGGTGATGCCGCCGCCAACGGTGTTCATGACAACGATGCCCAGGCCAACGATCGCAGCGGTCAGCACGACCCAGTCAACGGTCACAGCGCCGGATTCGTCGTTCTTGAAGGACTTGAAGATGTTCAGCAGTTTCATGGTGTATCCCTTTCCCGGGTGATGATGATCTGGTCTCACCGCTGCGACGTTTTCTTTGCTTCGGGTCTCTGGTCCGTCGCCATCGCATCGGCTTGAGACGAATACACCCCTCTTTCGTGGCTCAAGTTTGGAAAGACATGGGCAGTTTTGCCGTAATTTAAGAAAACGGTAAGAATTAGCGTAAGCATATGAAAATAAACAAAACATTTCTGAATATCCGTGATTCCGCGGGGGTGGGTGCGTGTCCTTGCCGCCAGATCTGGCCACATTTGATATCCGCAGGTTGTGAAATGCTGGCGCAAGGGCCGGGATTCGGGAAGAATGAGGCCAACAAGAACGAAGCAGGCATCCAACGCGATGCGGATTCTGGCAGGCACCATTTCGGCGATTCTTCTGATCGGCTTTGCCCATGGGGCAGGGGCCGAATCAACCGTGGTCACCGATTTCACCTTCAAGCGGGTCAAGGTGGGGCAAGGCCTGCCGGGCAAGCGGATCACCGTGCAGATCGACCCCGCGGAACAGGCGCGCCTGTTGGCTGCGCTGCCCAAGGTTGACCCTGACGGCGTTGATGTTCCCGCAGCCGACCCCAAGGCCCCCGAGGGACCGCTGCAACCCGCAGCGCCTGCAGGTGCCTCTTACGACTGGTTCTGGAACACAGTGCCGGTCGCGCGTGACAAGGTGGACGGGCGCTATGGGCTGGCGATGGCCACCCTGTCACAAGGCCCGTCGGGTGCGCAGGTGGCGGCCCCCCGGCTTCAGCACATGCAAGAGATCGCCGACAGCTATGGCACCGAGATCTTGAAGGCCACCATCGGCACCGAAGTGTCGCCCGCGCTGGTGCTGGCGGTGATTGGGGTGGAAAGTGCCGGCAAGCCCAAGGCGGTTTCCAGCGCCGGGGCCGTAGGGCTGATGCAGTTGATCCCCGACACGGCCAGCCGCTTTGGCGTGACCGATTCCACCGATCCGGGCCAGAACATCATGGGTGGGGTCGCCTATCTCGACTGGCTGATGAAGCGGTTCAACCGCGACCCGTTGATGGTGATCGCCGCCTATAACGCCGGCGAGGGCGCGGTTGATGCCAACAACGGCGTGCCGCCCTTTGCCGAAACCCGCGATTATGTGCCCAAGGTGCTGGCCGCCTGGCAGGTGGCCCAAGGCCTGTGCCTGACGCCGCCAGAGCTGGTGACCGATCCTTGCGTCTTCAAGGTGATCAGCGCCGATGCGGCGTCAGGGGTGCCCAAGGGGTAGATTGTCGCCAAGCCCCATCCCCTCCCACAAGGGGAGGAGGGGGCAGCAAGTGACATGTGTTTCGCCTCAGACCGCGAAAACATCCGCCCATTCGGGATGCTTTTTGCGCGTTGCATTCACAAAGGGACAAAGCGGCATCACCTTGTAGCCGTTGGCACGGGCATCGGCCACCAGCGCCTCGACCAGCTTCAGGCCGACGCCCTGACCGCGAAACACATCCGGCACGCCGGTATGATCGGCGATGATCAGAGTGGGGGTGGTGACGGAAAAGGTCAGTTCCGCCTCGGCCCCGTTGGCGTGGATGACAAAGCGGCCCTTGGTGGGACCGCTTTCCTTTTCGACGATGAGGTCAGTCAACGAGCGTCGCCTCTGTTGCGGCGCGCAGTTCGGCCTCGGTCACGCCCTCGGCGCATTCGACGATGCGCAGACCACCGGGCACCACATCCAGCACGCCCAGATTGGTGATGATGCGGTCCACCACGGCCTTGCCGGTCAGCGGCAGGGTGCAGGCTTTCAGCACCTTCGATTCGCCGTGCTTTGAGGTGTGGTCCATCACCACGACCACGCGGCCCACGCCGGCCACAAGATCCATGGCCCCCCCCATGCCCTTGACCAGCTTGCCCGGAATCATCCAGTTCGCCAGATCACCGTTCTCGGCCACCTCCATCGCGCCAAGAATCGCCATGGCGATCTTGCCGCCCCGGATCATGGCGAAGGACTGGGCAGAATCGAAATAGGCGGTCTGCGGCAGTTCGGTGATGGTCTGCTTGCCTGCATTGATCAGGTCGGCATCCTCTTCGCCTTCATAGGGGAAAGGCCCCATGCCCAGCATGCCGTTTTCCGATTGCAGCGTCACCTCG
>CALRKX020000218.1:0-4895 GCA_943368305.1 Erythrobacter sanguineus | reverse complement strand
CACCGCATTGCTCTGCCGCCTCAATCGCATGGGCTTGCATCTTTTCTTGCCGGATGCGGTCGCCCTGGGTGCGGCGGGTCAGAACCGGCTGCACCCGCGCAACGCCCAGCTCCACCGCCTTTTCCACGACAAAATCGGTGCGCGCCTTTTTCACGGGCGCGAACAGCAGCCACAGGTCGGGTGGCGGCCGCAGCGGGGCGGTCTGCGCCTCGGCCCGCAGAATGCCTGCGCGCTTGCCCGCCTGTTCCACCCGCGCCAGCCATTCGCCGTCGCGCCCGTTGAACAGCGCAACCGGGGCGCCGGGTGCCAGCCGCATGACGTTGAACAGATAATTCGCCTGCCCCTCGCCGACCGCCACGGGTTGCCCCGCCGCCAGCGGCTGATCTACATAAAGCCTGATCTTCGCCTGTTCCATGAAAGCCAAGCTATGTCCGCGCCGCCCGAATTGCCAGAGCCTGCCCAGCCTGTGGCCGACATGCGCGTGGCCGATGCCCCGCCCGACAATTGGGTGGACCGCTACGCGCCCACAGCCGCGCGCCCCTATTTGCGGCTGTCGCGCGCCGACCGGCCCATCGGCACCTGGCTGCTGCTGATCCCCTGCCTGTGGGGCATCGCGCTGGCCGCCATGGCAGACGGGTTCCGGCCATGGGATCTGTGGCTGGCGGTATCCTGTGCCGTGGGGGCATTCGTGATGCGGGGCGCGGGCTGCACCTGGAACGACATCACCGACCGCGAGATTGATGCGCAGGTGGCGCGCACAAGGTCGCGGCCCATCCCCTCGGGGCAGGTCAGCGTACGGCATGCGCTGGTCTGGATGGCGGTTCAGGCGGGCGTAGGTGCGGCGATTTTGCTGAGTTACAACCGCGCGGCAATCCTGCTGGGGCTGCTGTCCTTGCTGCCGGTGGCGGTTTATCCCTTTGCCAAGCGGTTTACATGGTGGCCGCAAGCTTTTCTGGGCATCGCCTTCAACTGGGGCGCGCTGCTGGCCTTTGCCGCCCATGCCGGCGAGGTGCGACTGCCTGCGCTGCTGCTTTATGCTGCCGGGATCGTCTGGACGCTGTATTACGACACGATATATGCCCATCAGGACAAAGAGGATGATGCGCTGATCGGGGTGAAATCCACCGCGCGGCTGTTTGCGGAAAACTCTCGTCAGTGGCTGTTTGCCTTTCTGGTGGCCAGCGTTCTGCTGATGGCGTCGGCCGTCATGGCCGCCGCCCTGCCGACAGGGCGCATCTTGCCGCTGCTTTTGGGGCTGGCGGCGGCCTGGGCCATGGGGTGGCACATGGTCTGGCAAATGCGCGGGCTGAACCTGGATGACCCTGCCGCCTGCATGCGGGCCTTTCGGTCCAACCGCGATGCCGGGCTGATTGCTGCGCTGTTTCTTGCCGCAGCGGCCATGCTTTGATTGATCGTTGCCCGCCCGCGCCTTAAGCAGTCCAAGCTGCCTGTCCCGACGATTCCCAAGCGAATGCCCCCTTGATCAAACTGCCCTCTCTCCGCGTGTCGCAGACGCTCCTTGCCTGGGCGGCCTTTGTTGCGGCTGGTCTTCTGTTCCTGCTGGTGGCGGCAATCGCCTCGCTGGTGGTTGAACGCATTTCCGGTTCTGCCGTGCGCAGCCGCTTGCTGAACGAGGGGATCACCTGGGTCGAGGTGCGGGCCGAGGGCTTGCAGATTCAGCTTTACGGCACCGCCCCGAATGAGGCGCAGCGCTTTCACGTCGTCAAGCTGACCGGCGACATGGTGGAAAACTCGCGCATCCGTGACCGGATGGAGGTAGAGCCGCCCAAGGCCTTTGAACCGCCGAAATTCTCGCTGGAGATGCTGCGCAATGATGATGGCATTCAACTGATCGGGCTGTTGCCCGACGGAACGCAGCGCGACGATCTGCTGGCCAAGGCGCAGGCCTTGCAGGTGGGAACCGAAGTGCAGAACATGATCGAAACCGCCGCCTATCCGGCGCCGGACGGCTGGCAGCCCGCGCTTGATTTTGGCGTGGCGGCGCTGACGATGTTGCCGCGTTCCAAGGTGTCGGTGTCGCCAGATGGCGTTTCGGTCACCGCAATCGCCGCCAGCGACGCCGAGCGGCGCAGCTTTGAGGCGGCGCTGGCGGGCGTGCGGCCCGAGGGCCTGCCCGTTACGGTTGAAATTTCGGCGCCAAGGCCGGTGATCACCCCCTTTACCCTGCGCTTTGTCAAAGATGCGGGTGGCACCAGGTTTGATGCCTGCTCTGCCGATACCGACAAGGCGCGCAGCCGGATTGTGGCCGCCGCCCGCGATGCCGGGGTGACGGGGCGCATTCTGTGCACCGTTGGCCTTGGCGTGCCCACGCCCTCTTGGGCCGAGGCGGCGGCGGCGGGTATTGCCGCCGTGAATGCGCTCAGTGAGGCAACCATCACCTTTCGCGACGCCGATGTCACGCTGGAGGCGGGCACGGGCGTTGCGCAGGCCGATTTTGATCGGGTTGTCGGCGATCTGACCGCCACCTTGCCAGAGGTGTTCTCTCTGGATGCCAAACTTGCCAAGTCTGAAACGGTGCAGCAGGGGCCGGCCGAATTCACCGCTGTGCTGAACGGCGAAACCGGCCGGGTCGAATTGCGTGGCCGCCTGACGGATGAGGCGCAGCGCGATGCGGTGGGGGCCTTTGCCACGTCTCTGTTCGGGACGGGCAAGGTGTATCTGGCCCCGAGGCTGGACGCCGAAACCCCCGATGGCTGGCCGGTGCGGGTTCTGGCGGGGCTGGAGGCGCTGGCCCAGTTGAAAGAAGGCAAGCTGGTGGTGCGGGCCGACGCGGTGACGGTCTCGGGCGTTACCGGCTCTCAGGTGGCCAAGGCCCGCATCTCTCAGGTGCTGTCGGACAAGCTGGGGCAAGGCCAGACCTTCAAGGTCGATGTGCGCTATGACGAGGCGCTTGATCCGATTGCCTCGGTTCCCACGCCGCAGGAATGCGCCGAAGATGTGGCTGATGTGCTCAAACGCCACAAGATCAAGTTCGCGCCGCAATCCTCTGAAATCGAGGGCGCATCGAATGCCGCGATCGAGGCGCTGACCGATGTGCTGAAACGTTGCCCCGGCGCACGGATGGAAATTCAGGGCCATACTGACGCGCAAGGGTCGGACGGGGGCAACCTGTCGCTGTCGCAGGCAAGGGCCGAGGCGGTTCTGCTGGCTTTGCAGGGGCGTCAGGTCGATGTGTCGGGCATGACGGCCAAGGGCTATGGCGAAACCCAGCCCATCGCCGACAATGCCAGCGAAGAGGGTCGCGAGTTGAACCGCCGCATCGACTTTGTGCTGGTTGGCGTCCAAAAGGCCGCCGCCGCGCCGCAACCCGACAGGGGAGCTGCGGGCAGCAAGGCCGCGCCTGCGGCATCTCCCGATGCCTCCCCGGAAGCCGCCGAAGACGATTCTCCGTCGCTTGCGCCGAAAAAGATCACCGTCCGCCCCAAACCGCGCCCCGAAAAGCAGGGCTGACAGGAATGACCCGATGAACCGCATCGAATTCATCTTTTCAACCGCCATCGTGCTGCTTCTGGCCTTTGCCTTGGGCTGGTTCACCTATTGGCTGTTGCACCGCTTTAGCCGCGTGGCTGGCGGCGACATGGGCGAGATGGACAAGCTGGCCCAATCGCTGCACGAGGCCGAAGAGGTCCGCGATCAGGCGCTGGTCTATATGGAAAGCCGCGAGGCCGAGTTGCTGAACCAGATCGCCCAGACCGAGGCCGAATTGCGCGCGGCGATGGAAGGCCTGCGCGATGCCCGGCTGGAGGCCGAGGAGATGCGCAGCTATATCGAGCGGATGCACGCCAATTCGTAAGAAGGATGGGTGAGAATGGTACGTGATCTCACGCACCACGCCCTGCGGTCACAGCCCGTCGAGACAGGCCGCCATCAGCGCCGAATCCGGGCTTTCAAACCCGTCAATCACATTGAAATGGTGCAGGCCGGGCGCGACCGTCCAGCCACAGGCCCAAGCTTCCGACAGGGTGCGGGCCTGCCACAGAAAAGCCGGGCGTTCCTGCCCGCCCACCCAGACATGGGCCTGCACACCGGCGCGCAGGGCGTGGTTGTTGGGACTTTCCTGCGCAACCTCGCTGGCATCCAGCCGCAGATCGGCGCTCATCGCGGTGGCCATCAGCGGTTCCAGATCGGCCAGCGGTGAAATCGGCACCACGCGCGCCACGGTTACCTGCTGATCGGCGCACCCCATTCGGGCCGCCAGATGCCCGCCCGCCGAATGGCCCGTTACCACCACCGGCCCGGCCACCAGCGCCGCCGCCGCCCGCACCGCTGCTGCGACCTCTGCCGTGATTTGGGAAATCCGTGCGGTCGGGGCCAGTGTGTAAGAGGGCATCGCCACCGCCCACCCCCGCGCCAGCGCGCCCGCCGCCAGATGCGACCAGCTTTCGCGGCCAAACTCCAGCCAATAGCCGCCATGAACAAAGACCATCAGCCCGCGTGGCGGCCTGTCTGGCAGGAACAGATCAAACCGCTGCCGGTCGGTCGGGCCATAGTCATGCGTTGTTGCGCGTGCAGCCAGGCCGGAACGAAAGGCCGCCGCCTTGGTCGTCCACAGCGCGGGCAGCGCCGCTGACCCAGGAATGAAGGCGCCATTGGCATATTCGCGGTCCATATCCATGCGATGACTCCAGATCGTGACAGAATTTCGGTCCAGCGCCCTGCCGCCAGCTAGACTTTTTAGGCCCTGTCCGCCATGTCATGTCCATCCCGAAAATATGGAGGGCGTGATGCTCGACTCCGTGACCAATCTGCGCGACCTGCTGAAAGACCCCTCGCTTCTGGCAACGCAGGCCTATGTGGCGGGCGAATGGGTCGATGCCGCTGATGGCGCCACGTTCGAGGTGACGAACCCCGCCCGTGGCGATGTGATTGCCCGC
>CALRKX020000217.1:0-4910 GCA_943368305.1 Erythrobacter sanguineus | reverse complement strand
GAAGATTGCGCTGCCAACGCGGATATGGGTGGCGCCGTGGGCGATGGCTGTTTCAAAATCGCTGCTCATGCCCATCGACAGGCCCGAAAGGCCGTTGCGCGCCGCGATCTGCGCCAGCAAGGCGAAATGGGCCGCCGGATCTTCGGCTTCGGGCGGAATGCACATCAGCCCCTGCAACGGCAAGTCCATCGCGCGGACCGATGCAATGAAATCATCGACCGTTTCGGGCAGAATCCCGGCCTTTTGCTGCTCTGCCCCGGTGTTGACCTGAATGAAAATGGCGGGCGATTGCCCCCTGTCCTGCGCCAGCCGGGCCAGCTTTTCCGCCAGCGACGGACGGTCAACGGTGTGAATGGCGTCAAACAGTTCTACCGCGACCTTGGCCTTGTTGGTCTGCAAGGGGCCAATCATATGCACGGCAACCGGGCCGAATTCGGCACGGAAGGCGGGCCATTTGGCTTGCGCCTCTTGCACATAATTCTCGCCGAACAGGCGGTGACCGGCGGCCAGAACCGCGTGAACCCGGTCTTGCGGCTGCACCTTGGACACCGCGATCAGGTGAACCGCCCCCTCGGCGCGGCCAAGCCGCCGGCAGGTCTCGCGGATTCGGGCAGTGATTTCGGCATAGGACATCGGGCACCTCTTGCCACTGACATGGCCACAGCCGCGCAAAAAAGAAAAGAGCGGGCCGAAGCCCGCTCTTTCCTTAACCTTGATCCGGGAAGGATCAGAAGTTGAAGCGCACACCAACGTCAGCAACGGTGTCGGTGCCGTTGTCCTGAACCGAACCGGTCAGCTTGGCGCCGCCCAGATCGTAGTCAGCGCCGATGCCGATGACGGTCGAGTCATAGGCGTCCGACTGGCCGACATAGCCCTTCAGGGTCACAGCGTCCATTGCGTACGAACCGTACAGAACGATGGTCTTGCCGGTCGACGAGGTACCTTCGTCGATGTAGTTCAGACCAACGGTCGCAACGTCGGACAGCTTGTAAGCAGCGCCGATGAAGAAGATGTCGTTGTCAGCGATACCAGCGCCGTTCCAAGCGCCAGCGGCCGAAACGGTGAACTGGTCGTTCGAGTACGACAGAGCCAGCGAGGTTTCAGCTTCCGAAGCAACACCGGGGTGGTAGTGTTCGTCATCAACGTACGACACTTGGCCCGAGAAGCCCGACATGCTGTACGAAGCGTACACGCCGGCGCGGCCCGAGTGGTAGGAGCCGGTCGAGAACGAGTAGAACGACGACTGTGCGTCACCGAACGACGAGTCGGTCAGACCGATTTCCGAATCATAGATCAGAGCGGCCGAGTCGAACGCGGTGTTGACGTTGCCAACTTCGACGCGCAGGCCTTCGTATTCAACATACAGCAGAGCCGGGCTGATCGAGGTGTTGCCGTCGGTGTAGGAGTCATAGCCGCCGCCGGTGTTCTGCAGGCGGATACGACCACCAAAGGTCACGCCAGCGTCGGTTTCGGTGGTGGCGTCAATGTTGAAGCGCAGACGGGTGTGCAGGAAGGAGTTGTCGCCATCATACACCAGACCGAAACGGCCATAGCCCGAGATCTTCACACCGGTTTCAGCGTCCGCGACGGTCGCAAAAGCGGCCAGCATCGTGGAGGCGAGCAGAATCTTTTTCATTTCGTTTTCCCTCGTTGTATCAAAGGTGCCCAATTCAGGGGAATCCGAATTGGGGATGCACCCTGTTTCCCGCTTACGACCCGGCATTGCAATGGAAAGTGGCGGCAGACGGGGGAAGATAGGGGCCGATGGTGCAGCTTTGCCACAGTGCCTTGGGTGGGAGCCATGGCCGGGACCATGACGGGCGGGCCCCTCCTTACGGGAAAAACCTTGTCGCATCCCGGTGGGTCAGTTACAGAGCAGGAAAACCGGATAGGGGCAGGCTTTCATGTCTATCGGACGCTTCACGCGCGGTATTATCAGCGGTGCCTTGATTCTGGCTCTGGCAGCCTGTTCAGGCGGCGGCAAGGGCTGGTTCGGCGACAAGGCCGCCAAAACGCGCGAAGACCGCGAAATGGCGGGCACCGGCATGGGAACGTCTTTGCGCGGCCTGCTGAACGGCGGTGCGAACCCGAACACCACGGTCGAGGTGAACAAGTATATCTGGAACGCCTCGCTGGATGTGCTGAACTTCCTGCCCATCGAATCGGTTGATCCGTTCACCGGCGTGATCGTGACCGGATATGGCACCCCGCCCGGCGGCGGCCGCGCCTATCGCGCGACGATTTATGTGCAAGACCCCGCGCTTGACGCCCGCAGCCTGCGCATCGCGATGCAGACCAAGGGCGGCGGCGCGGTCGCGCCAGAAACCGTGCGTGCGGTCGAGGATGCAATCCTGACCCGTGCCCGTCAGCTGCGCGTGCAGGACGGCAAGCTGTAAGAAGGGGGCGCTGCCCCCGATGCCCGTCACATGAATGCGACGGGCACCTCCCCCGGGATATTTATGAACAGATGATGGGGCGGGGCCGCTCTGGACCTTGGGGGCTGGGGCGGTGTATGCCGCTGCCGACCGAAGGATGAGGCCACCCATGTCGCGTTACGACCCCGCTGCAATCGAACCGAAATGGCAAAAGGCCTGGGACGAGGCCAATACCTTTGCCGCCCGGCATGACCCGGCCAAGCCCAAGTATTACGTGCTGGAGATGTTCCCCTATCCGTCGGGGCGCATCCACATGGGGCATGTGCGCAACTATACCATGGGCGATGTGGTGGCGCGGACCAAACTGGCGCAGGGGTTTTCGGTGCTGCATCCGATGGGGTGGGATGCCTTTGGCATGCCGGCCGAGAATGCGGCGATGGAGCGCGGTGGCCACCCCAAGGACTGGACCTATGGCAACATCGCCGACATGCGCGGCCAGATGAAGCCTTTGGGCTTGAGCATCGACTGGAGCCGCGAACTGGCGACCTGCGACCCGGAATATTACGGCCAGCAGCAGGCGATGTTCCTCGACATGATGGAAAAGGGCCTGGTTTACCGCAAGGCGGCGGTGGTGAACTGGGACCCGGTCGATATGACCGTGCTGGCCAATGAGCAGGTGATCGACGGCAAGGGCTGGCGGTCGGGGGCTGCGGTTGAACGGCGCGAGCTGACCCAGTGGTTCTTCAAGATTTCCGATTACTCGGAGGATTTGCTGAACGCGCTGGACGGGCTGAAGGACTGGCCCGAGAAGGTGCGGCTGATGCAGGCCAACTGGATCGGCAAGTCCCGCGGTTTGCAGTTTGCCTTTGAGACGGTGGGCGCACCGGAAGGCTTTGACACGGTTGAGGTTTATACCACCCGGCCCGATACGTTGATGGGCGCGTCTTTCGCTGCAATTTCGCCCGATCACCCTTTGGCGAAGGTGCTGGAGGCTGATCCGAAGGTGGCGGCGTTCCTGGCCCAGTGCCGGATGGGCGGCACCACCGCCGAGGCGCTGGAGACGGCCGAAAAGATTGGCCTTGATACCGGCATCCGCGTGAAGCATCCGCTGAACCCCGATTGGGAACTGCCGGTCTGGATCGCCAATTTCATCCTGATGGACTACGGCACCGGCGCGATCTTCGGCTGCCCGGCGCATGACCAGCGCGACTTTGATTTCGCAACGAAATATGGGTTGGCGATCAAGCCGGTTTTCGTGGCCGAAGGGGCGGAGGATGCCCCGCTGACCGAGGCCTTCGCGCCGATGAAGTCGGAAAAGGTCCACTATGTGCGCGGCTTCGCCGGGGCCGAGGTGCAGACCGGCGAAGAGGCCATCGCCGCCGCCATCGCCCATGCCGAGGCACAGGGCTATGGCAAGGGCGTCACCAAGTTCCGCCTGCGCGACTGGGGCGTTTCGCGGCAACGCTATTGGGGCTGCCCAATTCCGGTGGTGCATTGCGCCACCTGCGGCGTGGTTCCGGAAAAGAAGGAAAACCTGCCGGTCGAACTGCCCTATGATGTCAGCTTCGACAAGCCCGGCAACCCGCTGGACCGTCATCCGACGTGGCGCGATGTGCCCTGCCCCAAATGTGGTGCGGCGGCCAAGCGCGAGACGGATACGATGGACACTTTCGTCGATTCGTCCTGGTATTACGCCCGCTTTACCGCGCCGCGCGCCAAAGTGCCGACCGATGCGGCCGAGGTCGATTACTGGATGAACGTCGATCAGTATATCGGCGGCATCGAACATGCGATTCTGCATCTGCTGTACAGCCGCTTCTTCGCCCGCGCGATGCACGCCACCGGCCACCTGCCGCAGCGCGCGACCGAGCCGTTCAATGCCCTGTTCACCCAAGGCATGGTGACGCATGAGATTTACAAGACCACCGATGACCGGGGCCGCCCGGTCTATCACCTGCCCGAAGATGTAACGGTCTTCACCATCGCCGACCGCCGGATCGTGGTGCTGGGGAATGTCGAACCACCACTGGACCTGGTTGATGATGTCGATGCCTGGATTCGCGCGCTGGCGGATGAAGGGCTGCTGGTCGAGGTGATTCCCTCGGCCAAGATGTCGAAGTCCAAAAAGAACGTCGTCGATCCGATGAACATCATCGCCCAGTTTGGCGCCGATACCGCGCGCTGGTTCGTGATGTCCGACAGCCCGCCCGAGCGGGATGTGGAATGGACGGCAAGCGGTGCCGAGGCGACCTATAAACACCTGTCGCGCGTCTGGTCCCTGTGCAGCCGTATTGGCGAGATGCCTGCCGATCACAAGGGCGAAGGCGATGATGAGCTGACCCGCGCCACCCACAAGGCGATTGATGAGGTGACGCGCAGCATCGAAGGCTTTGCCTTCAACAAGGCCATCGCGGCGCTTTACGGGTTTACCAACACGCTGGCGCGGGCCAATGCCTCGACCCCGGTGATGAAGGAAGCCATCCGCACACTGGCCAAGTTGATGTCGCCGATGACGCCGCATATCGCCGAATCGAT
>CALRKX020000216.1:0-4911 GCA_943368305.1 Erythrobacter sanguineus | reverse complement strand
CAGAAAATCTGGTCGGCACTTTCGCAAGGTCAGCGCTAACACCCGCATGACCCATGCAGTCTTTGCATTGGACCCGTTCTGCCAACGGGCGCATTCCTCGGGCATACGCAGCCCGAACAGGAACCAAGACCATGATGCATGACATGCGCCACGAAACAGACAGCCTTGGCGCGATGGACCTGCCCCGCACCTGCCTGTGGGGCATTCACACCCAGCGCGCAATCGAGAATTTTCCGATCTCTGGCCTGTCGCTGTCGATGTTCCCGGAATTCATCCGCTCGCTCGCTTGGGTGAAAAAGGCCTGCGCCCGGGCGAACCTGTCCTTGGGCGTGCTGTCGGCCGAAAAGGCCCGCGTGATCGAAGAGGTTTGCGACGAAATCATCGCCGGTCGCTGGCATGACGCCTTTCGGGTGGACATGATTCAGGGCGGGGCCGGCACCTCGACCAACATGAACGCGAATGAGGTGATTGCAAACCTTGGTCTGCTGAAGATGGGCTACAAGCCCGGCGACTATGCCCATCTGCACCCGAATGACGATGTGAACCGCTCGCAATCGACCAATGACGTTTACCCCACCGCCTTGCGCCTTGCGATGGTGTCGCAATGCGATGCCTTCAGCGCCGCCCAGCGCCGCCTGATCGACCGGTTGAAAGAGCGGGCAGAGGCCTTTGCCCATATACGCAAGATCGGCCGCACCCAGTTGCAGGATGCCGTGCCGATGACACTGGGGCAGGAATTTGCCGGTTTCGCCACGACGATCCGCGAGGATGTCGAGATCATCGGCCGCCTGTCGAACCTGCTGTTGGAGGTGAACCTGGGCGGCACCGCCATCGGCACCCGGGTGAACACCCCCGCCGGATATGCCGAGATTGCCGTGGCTGAACTGGCGCATGTATCCGGGTTGCAAGCGAAACTGGCGACCGATCTGATCGAGGCCTCGTCCGATACCGGTGCCTATGTCACCTTCTCTGGCGTGCTGAAGCGGATCGCGGTGAAACTGTCGAAGATCTGTAATGACCTGCGGCTGCTGTCGTCTGGCCCGCGCTCTGGCTTTAACGAAATCCGGCTGCCCGCCGTGCAGGCCGGATCGTCGATCATGCCGGGCAAGATCAACCCGGTGATCCCCGAGGTGGTCAATCAGGTGGCGTTTCAGGTCATCGGCAACGATCTGACCGTGACCATGGCGGCCGAAGGTGGGCAGTTGCAACTTAACGCATTCGAGCCGGTGATCGTGCTGAACGTGCTGCAATCCATGCGCATTCTGATGCAGGCGATGGACACGCTGGCGGAACGCTGCGTGAAGGGGATCGAGGCGAACGTCGCCCAATGCGAGGGCGCCTTGGAAAACAGCCTGGTGCTGGCCACCATGCTGGTTCCACATATCGGCTACGAAAAGGCGGCCAAGGTGGCCAAGGTCGCTCTGGCCGAAAACGCGGCGGTTGCGGAAACTGCCATCAAGCTGGGCTATGCCACAGCGGAAACCATCGACGCCATGCTGCGTTAGTGGGTCCAGGCGCCTTTGCGGTCTGTGGCGAAGTTTTCGCCATAGCCGCGGGCGCGGATGTTGGGCTTGCGGGCCTGGGGTTCGGTCACATCCGCCTCAATCCCCTTGGCGGCGGCATAGGCCAGCGCCTCTTCCTTGGTGTCGAACCGCAGGCGCACCTGCGCTTGCGTATCGGCGGACCCGGTCCAGCCCATCAGCGGGTCAACCTCACGCGCGGCCTGCTGGCCATATTCCAGAACCCAGTTCTTGGTCTTTCCGGTGCCCGATTGCATGGCATTGCGGGCAGGCTGATAGATACGGGCGCGCATGGATGTCTCCGTCATATTATGACCGCATATTCCGAAATCCGGGGCGCTTGGCAAGCCTTGCTTTCCGTTTCCGGAAAGGTGCTGCCGGTTGGTCGCGGGAGTGTGGGTGGGGTGTGTGCTGCGACCAACCGACAGCTTCAGTGTGCTGCTTGCCCTGTCAGATTGGCGCAACAAAAGCCCGCATGCAACTCAAAGATGAAAGCTGTAGGCGAATTTTCGCTAAAATTGAGAAGTCGATATTAGCCATTCGGAAATCATCGTTAACGGCTCCTTTCCGGCTTTGATCGACGGGCACCCTTTAACGGGAACAAAAACAGAATAGATTAAGGGGCGAAGGGAATCACCATGCCCCACAACAACACCAACCTGCCGATGTTCCGCCCCGAAGTGTTGACCCGCCCAAAGCTGGAAGGCGGCAAGCGGTTCGTCATGCAGACCCCGTTTCAGGCCGCAGGCGACCAGCCCAAGGCCATTGCCGAGCTGACCAATGGTGTTCTGGCCGGAGAACGTGATCAGGTGCTGCTGGGCGCCACCGGC
Source organism: Erythrobacter sanguineus (assembly GCA_943368305.1). Taxonomy (GTDB): domain Bacteria; phylum Pseudomonadota; class Alphaproteobacteria; order Rhodobacterales; family Rhodobacteraceae; genus Fuscibacter. Next base: position 2,561 of record CALRKX020000216.1, on the reverse strand, counting down.
ACCGGCAAGACATTTACCATGGCCAAGGTGATCGAGGAAACCCAGCGCCCCGCCATCATCCTTGCGCCAAACAAGACCCTTGCCGCGCAATTGTATGGGGAGTTCAAGGGCTTCTTTCCCGACAACGCCGTGGAATACTTCGTATCCTACTACGATTATTACCAGCCAGAGGCCTACGTTGCCCGCACCGACACCTATATTGAGAAGGAATCCCAGATCAACGAACAGATCGACCGGATGCGCCACTCGGCCACCCGCGCCCTTCTGGAACGGGACGATGTGATCATCGTCGCCTCGGTGTCCTGCATTTACGGCATCGGTTCGGTCGAAACCTATTCGGCCATGACGCAGGACATGATGGTTGGCCAACTTTACGACCAGCGCAAGTTCATCGCAGAGCTGGTCGCCCAGCAATATCGCCGCCAGGATGCTGCCTTTCAGCGCGGCGCATTCCGCGTTCGTGGCGACAGCATCGAGGTCTGGCCCGCCCACCTTGAAGACCGCGCCTGGCGGTTTTCCTTCTTTGGCGAAGAGCTGGAAGCGATCCTTGAGTTTGATCCCCTGACTGGCGCCAAGACCGACAATTTCAAGCAGATCCGCATCTATGCCAACAGCCATTATGTGACCCCGCGCCCGACGATGCAGCAGGCGATCAAGGGCATAAAGGCAGAGCTGTTCCAGACCCTGAAACAGATGCAGGACAATGGCAAATTGCTGGAGGCGCAGCGGCTGGAACAGCGCTGCAACTTCGATCTGGAAATGCTGGAGGCGACGGGCGTCTGCGCCGGGATCGAAAACTATTCGCGGTATCTGACGGGACGCGCACCGGGTGAACCGCCGCCCACCCTGTTTGAGTTCATCCCTGACAATGCGATTGTTTTTGCCGATGAATCCCACGTCTCGGTCCCCCAGATCGGCGGCATGTACAAGGGCGACTATCGCCGCAAGTTCACACTGGCCGAACACGGGTTCCGCCTGCCCAGTTGCATGGACAACCGCCCCCTGAAGTTCGAGGAATGGGACGCGATGCGGCCGCAGTCGGTATTCGTCTCGGCGACCCCGGCTGCGTGGGAACTGGAACAGACGGGCGGCGTCTTCACCGAACAGGTCATCCGCCCCACCGGCCTGATCGACCCACAGGTCGAGATTCGCCCCGTGGACATGCAGGTCGATGATCTGCTGGACGAGGTGCGCAAGGTCTCGCTGGCCGGAATGCGGACGCTGGTGACCACGCTGACCAAACGCATGGCCGAAGACCTGACCGAATACATGCACGAACAGGGCATCCGTGTGCGCTATATGCACAGCGACATCGACACGATCGAGCGGATCGAGATTCTGCGCGATCTGCGCCTTGGCGCGTTCGACGTGCTGGTTGGCATCAACCTGCTGCGTGAGGGGTTGGATATTCCCGAATGCGGTCTGGTCGCCATTCTCGATGCCGACAAGGAGGGGTTCCTTCGGTCGGAAACCTCGCTTGTGCAGACCATCGGTCGTGCGGCGCGGAATGCCGAAGGCCGGGTGATCATGTATGCCGACCGCATCACCGGCAGCATGGAACGCGCGATGCGCGAAACCGACCGCCGCCGCGAAAAGCAGGTGGCCTATAATCTTGAACATGGCATCACGCCGCAGACGGTAAAAAAGAACGTCGAAGACGTTCTGGCAGGCCTGTGGTCGGGCGATACCGACCAGGCGCGCGTCACCGCCAAGGTCGAAAAGGCTAATATTGGCCAGAACCTTGCCGCACATCTTGATGCCCTGCGCCTTGCCATGCGCAAGGCCGCCGAGAACCTGGAATTTGAAGAGGCCGCCCGCTTGCGCGATGAGGTCAAGCGGCTGGAAACCGTAGAGCTGACCGTTCATGACGATCCGTTGGCCCGGCAATCGGTGATCGAAGAGGCGGTCGAGGAAGCGACCAAGCGCGGCGGACGCTCGACCGCCGGGCGGGCAGGACAACGGGGCGGCAACAAACGGCGCGGGCGCTAGGGTCTATTCCTGACGCCTTCCGCACCAGCCCACCGCCGCAGGGAGAGCGTGCTTTGCTCGCACTACCCGCTTACACCGCTTCCGGCACCCGTGCTGTCTCATCCAGCCAGGCATGACCCACCCTGACCCCGCCCCGGATCAGGAAATCGGGGTCATGCACCTCGGGGAATTGCTCGGCCCAATCGCGGAAACGGTCGTTGGTCACGACCCGCGCCTTCAGGTCGCGCGCCGATTCCAGAATATACTGGTCGGCGGGCACGCCTTTTGGCACCACCAGAACCTTGTCATCTGGCAACTTCAACTGGCGCGCAAAACCACGGTCATCAACATAACGATCCTGCAACTTCCAGCCGGCATTGGCATCAAAGATCACACCGGGGCTGAAGCCACGCATCGCCAGTTCTTCCAGCACCAGCCGCACCGTTTCCAGTGAGGGCTTGCCCTCGTCCCAGTGCATGACGTTCGAACCATCGACCACCACCCAGTTGGGTAGCCTTTTCGGCGCACGCCGAGGCAGAATGCGGGCCCTGCCAGGTCGTGGCTGTGGTGCCTTGATGCGCTCTGCCGTGTCG
>CALRKX020000215.1:0-4939 GCA_943368305.1 Erythrobacter sanguineus | reverse complement strand
GCTGGAGCTGACCAACCTGATGCCCAACGCCCTTGCCACCATTGTGGCGGCTGCGGCGCGCAAGGAATCGCGCGGGGCCCATGCCCACGAAGATTGGCCGAACCGCGACGATGTGAACTGGCGTAAGCACAGTCTTGCCAAGGTGGATGATACCAAGGTGACTTTGGCCTTCCGTCCTGTGCATCTTGATCCCCTGACGAAATACGAGGATGGCGGGATCGACCCCAAGAAGATCGCGCCGAAAGCTCGGGTTTATTAAGGGAAGCCCCAGATGCGCGCAGTTCTGATCGTGACCAGCCTTCTTGCCCTAGCCGCCTGTGACCCGCAGGCGATGGTGGACAAGGTGGGCCAGCGCACCGCCGAAACGGTGGTGCGCCCGGTGGTGGGTGACTATCTGAAAGGCGCGCAGGCCGATGGAGCCACGCGCTGCATCGTCGAAAACGCCGGCGGCGAAGACCTGAAACTGCTGTCGCGCGATGTTGCGGTTGAAGCAGGCAGCGACACGGTGGCCAATGTGCTGCGTATCGCGGCTCAGCCGGACACTGCGGCCTGCTTTGCCCGCTCGGGCATCCCGCCGCTGCCAAGGGGGTAGGGGATGCGTCGCCTGTCCCTTTTGCTGGTGCTGGCGGCCTGCGGGCCGATCTCTGTCGAACAGGCCGAGAAGTCCTGTCTGGAGCGCGCCAAGCTGGCCGCCCATCCAAGAGGAGAGGTGGCGCTGGGCGTGGGATCGGGCGGGCGGCACTATGGCGCCGTCGATATCACCATCTCGTCCGACTATCTGGCCGGGCGCGACCCGTCGGGTGTGTTCAACACCTGTGTCAAACAACGCTCTGGGCAGATGCCCAACCGCCCGCTTTACGAACAACCCGACTGGCGGCCGTGATCTTTCGCTGATCCGCCCGCCGCCCCGATACGCCCGCCCTGATCCAAGAAGGCAAGCCACATGGTCCAGTTCACGCTTCCCAAGAACTCGAAAATCCGCACCGGCAAGACCTGGCCGCGGCCTGAGGGCAAGAACGTGCGCAAGTTCCAGATTTACCGCTGGAACCCTGATGACGGGAAAAACCCGCAGGTCGATACCTATTTTCTGGATATGGACAAATGCGGCCCGATGGTTCTGGACGCGCTGATCAAGATCAAGAACGAGATTGACCCGACGCTGACCTTTCGCCGGTCCTGCCGCGAAGGCATTTGCGGCTCTTGCGCGATGAACATCGACGGCATCAACACGCTGGCCTGCATCTATGGGCTGGATGAGGTGAAGGGCGATGTAAAGATCTATCCGCTGCCCCACATGCCGGTGGTGAAAGACCTGATCCCCGACCTGACGCATTTCTATGCCCAGCACGCCAGTATCATGCCCTGGCTGGAAACCAAGACCAACACGCCGCAAAAGGAATGGCGCCAGTCGATCGAGGACCGCAAAAAACTGGATGGCCTGTATGAATGCGTGATGTGCGCCTCTTGCAGCACCTCTTGCCCGTCTTACTGGTGGAACGGCGACAAGTATCTGGGCCCGGCCGCCCTGCTGCACGCCTATCGCTGGATCATCGACAGCCGCGATGAGGCGACCGGAGAGCGGTTGGACAACCTTGAAGACCCCTTCAAGCTGTATCGTTGCCACACCATCATGAACTGCGCCAAGACCTGCCCCAAGGGGCTGAACCCGGCCAAGGCAATTTCGGAAATCAAGAAGATGATGCTAGACCGGGTGGTCTGATCAGGCGGGCGCATCTGGCGCCCCCCACCCATCCCGACTTGATACAGCGAAAAAGCCGTTGGTGGGGGCCCGTTCGCCGGATTGCATCGCGCGTTTCCTGTGGGCCAAGGCCGGGCGCGCAGATGTGTGGCCTAACCCAGCGCCCGCAGCGCCTCTTGTGTGGCAGCGTCTAACTGATCCATCCCATCGGTCGTGGCGTGAACCGCATCGACCAGCGCCGCAAGCGTGACCTTTTCGGCATCGCTGAAGGGGCCTGAGCTGCGGGTCAGCCCCGAGATCGTCCGGCTGTTTGCCGGGCCTGTCGCATAGGTCCAGCCATGCAGCAGCCCATGCGCCCGGGCATCGGCCAGCACACCTTCGGGGTCTTCGGCGGCCAGATCGGGCCAGTCGATACCGCCGCTATGGGTCAGGCCCCAGCGCACCACCGGGTCGAACAGCATATAACCCTTTTCGCTGTAGCGCTCGATCCACTCCTGACTGTAGCTGCGATACAGCAGGCTTGGCCGGGTATAGCGGATATGTATGGCGAGGGCGAAACCGCTGTCACAACTTGCGCGCAACTGCGCAATCAGTTGCGCCATTCTGTCTACGATTTGTCGGCCGTCGGCCATGTCACATCTCTTCGGGTGGGTTGTGTTGACCGGGCGTTACGGGCACAAGGGACGGGTAGAGGCTAAGGCCAGACACAGGGAACAGCAACCGTCTTGACGCGATGAGTTTTCTGCAATCCGTAAAGGACCAGATCGACCTGATCGCGACATCAGGTTTCTATGTCGCGTTGCGCGTCGGTTTTTCCTTTCCCGAGGCGGAAGAAAACCACCTGCCGGACCCTTGGGTCGAATATTACACGGCCGAGGGTTTTGTGGTCGATGACCCGTCTCTGCGCTGGGTTTACCGCAATGCCGGGGCCATTCGAACGTCTGCCATCGACCTGCCCGACCCGCGCCACGTGCGTGCCCATGCCCGTGTGTTTGGCTTGGGATTTGGCGCCGTGGTGTCGGTCACCGCCAAGGGCGATGCCGGGAGGCGGAGCTATGGGCTGTTCTTCCGCGATGATCGCGATTTCAGCGAGACAGAGTTGGAAGTGCTGTTGCGCATTCTGACCGGGTTGCATTCCGGGCGCGACGAAGACCCCGGCCTGACCCACGCCGAGGTTGAGGCGCTGCGGATGCAGGCGCAGGGTCTGCGGCTGAAACAGATCGCCGGGTTGCTGAACATCTCGGAAAGTGCAGTCAAGGCGCGGCTTAACAATGCCAAACGCAAACTGGGCGCCAAGACGCTGTCGCAGGCCGCATCACTGGCGGCGCAGCGTCGGCTGATCTGAAAGTTGGTAAATGGGAAACGGAGAGTTTCCTGAAATCAAAGCCTTAAGCGTGTGAAACGTCAGGAAGTTCAACCTAAAGCGTAATACTGTGCCCTTGACAAAGAATTTGCCAAGGAGCGGGCCATGCACACCGTGACGTTCGATTTTTCGACCCTGCATCGTCATGGCACCGCCTTCTGGCAGTTCCTAGAGTTGCGCAAGAAGGTGTTCGTCGATGACCTCGGGTGGGACATCCCCCACAATGACGAGGTTGAGATGGACCAGTATGACACGCCGCTGGCGCAGTATTCGCTGGTGATGCAGGACGGCAAGGTGGTGGGTGGTGCCCGGGCCATGGCCACAACCGCCAGTTGGGGTAGCCACACCTATATGTTGCGCGATGCCTATTCCGGAAAGCTGCCCCATATTCCCGCCCATGTAATGAGCGTGGAGATCGCTTCGGCCGCCGTCTGGGAATGCACGCGACTGGTGATCTCTGACACGCTGACCTCGCAAGAAGATCGGGCGCAATGTCTGGAGATGATCGTGGACGGTCTGGTTGAAACCGCGCGCGCGGCGGGGGCAAGCCAGATGATCTGCCTGTCATCGCTGGCCCTGATGCGGGCGCTGCGGTTGTTGGGATATGATGTCAAGCGGCTGGGCGAGACGTATCGCAACGGTGAGGATGGGCGCGCCTATGCGGTTTTGGTGATGCCCGCCGACTATTCGCGCAGCCGCAAGCGGCGCAGCCAGCCGATCCCCTTTGGTCAGCGCGAACGCCGGGTGGGGGCGCTGGCCTGATCGCGATCTTTTCTGCGGCGCGATTGCGTGGCAGGAAGGGGTATGGTCCTGCTTCTGCCTTTGCTGCTGGTCGGCGTTTTTGCCTCTATGTGGTTTGCCCGCCGGGGCAGCACCCTGACGCGCGATTGCCTGTGGCGCATGGATCGCAGCCTTGGCCCCGGTCTGTGGCGCTGTGCAGTCTGCGGGGCCACCTGCCGGGTTGTGCAGGGCAAAGAGCCGCGTCACTGTTTGCGCCCAAGCCCGCCCGACAACCCATCGGACAAGCCCGCCCGCCCGCCAGCCCAGAAGGTGCCCGATGAAGCCTGACCATCCAGCCCACGCAGCCCCCGCCGATGCCGCCGCCCGGCGTGCCGTTCGTCCGGTGATCTGCTATCCGGTGTCAAGCCTGCCGCGCCCGGATCTGGCACCTTACCATGCCGCGCGCGAGGGTTGGAGCCGGGTGGCCGAGGTGCTGGTGCCCGCCCGTGAGGCGCGCTGCTTCGATGTGCCGGCGGGGAATTTCTTTCGCATCACCAGCATCGATGGCCCGCAGGTAGGCGACCTCAACCTGTGGAATGCCGCTGATCTGTCAGAGCGGTTTTTCTCGGGCAAGACCCGCGCTTTGCATGGCACGCATCTGAGCGCGGGCGACCGCATGTGGTCGAACCTGCCTTACATGCGGGCCATGGCGACGATCACCGATGATACGCTGGACTGGTATGGGTTCGACTCTTTCGGTGGCTCTGTCCATGATGTGATCGGCACGCGCTGCGACCCTTATACCCACAACCTGTTGTCTCAGGGCGGGCAGTATCACCATTGCTGCCATTCCAACCTGACCCGCGCGCTGGCCAGCCGCACCGGGCTGCCGCTGCGGGTTTGCGAGGGCCATGTCCATGATGTGCTGAACGTCTTCATGTGTACCGGATTTACCCGCGACACTGGCCAGTACTTCATGAAGGCCAGCCCGGTCCGCCCCGGTGATTACATCGAATTCTTTGCCGAGATCGACCTTTTGGGCGCCTTGTCGGCCTGCCCCGGCGGGGATTGTTCGTCTGAGCATTCCTCGGATCAGGCGGCTTGCCATCCCTTGCTGGTCGAGGTGTTTCGCCCCAATGCCCCGCCTGCGGGTTGGC
>CALRKX020000214.1:0-4967 GCA_943368305.1 Erythrobacter sanguineus | reverse complement strand
GTGGATCTCATCCTCTTCAACCAGCGCCGTCTCGGCCAGAACCTCCACCAGATCGCCGCGGGCGATATGGTCGCGAAGATGGTAATCGGCCACCCGCACCAGCCCCACGCCCGATAGCGCCGCGCGGCACAGGGTCTCGGCATTGTTGGCCAGCAGGGTGCCCGTCAGCATCCGCTCCACGATCCGCCCGCTTTCGCGCATCGGCCAGACCGGATTGGCCCGGCGGAAATTGAATCCCAGACAATTGTGTGTGGCCAGGTCCTCAGGCGCGACCGGTGTGCCCCTTCGCGCCAGATAGGCGGGTGAGCCGACGATCCGCCGCCGGGTCGTACCGATCTTGCGGGCCATCAGGTTGGAATCACTTAGCTTTCCGACGCGAAAGGCCACATCGGCACGTTCAAGATAAAGGTCCACCACCTCATCCGACAGTGAGAGGTCCAGGGTGATCCTGGGGTAGCGCTGAAAGAATTCGGGCAGTAGGGGCTCGATCCCCGCCGCGCCAAACGAGACCGATGAATTGATCCGCACCAATCCCTCGGGTTCGCCGCCGCCTTGGGTCAGTTGCTGTTCAGTCTCTTCGATCCGGCCCAGAAGGTCACGACTGCGTTCGTAGTAGAACCGACCTTCAACGGTCAGGGTCAAGGCACGGGTCGACCGCTCCACCAACCGAACACCCAATCGCTCCTCGATTCTTGCGACAAGTTTCGACACGGTCGAAGGCGTCATGTGCAGCATCCGCGCCGCCTCTGAGAAGCTGCCGGATTCCACCATCCGAACAAAGACGGCCATTTCGCCCGCGCGGTTGTCCATGCTCCACCTGTGATCTGATTTCATGTAGCTTGCGTCGAAGCCTACACCTGCGCCGTGCATCTGTGAACCGAATTCAAAGATGAGCGGAACATTGCGCGTCTAATCACCCATCCCCCTTTGCGGCACTTTGGGTTCACAGGGACAGCAGATGGTTCCGACCCAGCCAGAAAAGCAAAGCGAAAGGAAAACCCATGTCTAGGGGTGTGATACTTGTTGACGGATCGAATGCCGACAGTCTGATGCTGGCAAACGGCACCTCAGTTGCCACCGGCAACTACCTGAACGAGACCACCGTTCCGGCCCATCGGGCTTTGCTGCAACTCGGTCCAGAATAGCCAGTGTCTCGGTCCACACCTCGGGCGCACCCTGCTCTGACTCGCGCAGGGCCATCCAGTCCCGGTAAATGGTGCCGGACAGGACGACGATCTGCTGATGCGGCAGGGGTTCGGGGCGTTTGCGCAGCCGGTCCCAGACAATAGCCTGTTTACGGACGGCCTCGACGTTGCAAAGCTTCGCCTCGTCGGGGTCTTTCGTGCCGAGTGATCAGCTGACTTCTTTCCTGCCAAACGTGGCCACCAGATCGACGGGCGTTTTCTGGCGGAAGTAATAGAAGCCGGATGACTTGTTCTTTTGCGGACGAGCCATCTGCAAGACCATAGTGTAGAACTCCGGTGTAGAACCGAAGTCAATCTAAGCCCTTGATAGCGCCTAAGTTTCTGACCTGAAAGGGAGAAAGATGGTGCTGCAAGAGAGGATTGAACTCTCGACCTCTCCCTTACCAAGGGAGTGCTCTACCACTGAGCTACTGCAGCACTGATCACTGTCGCGGCGCTTGCGCCGTCTGTGTGGGCGGCTGATTAGACGGGATTCCCGCAGGGTGCAAGAGCAAATCTGCCGCCTCTCTGGACGGCTTTTCATGGCTGGGGTAAGAGGGCGCCATGCAGGACATTCCCGGCAAGGCCCAACAGAACAATTCGCAGCAGTCCACCTCTCGCGAGGACCGGCTGAAGGCGGCACTCAAGGCCAATATGGCGCGGCGCAAGGCTCAGGCCAGGGCGCGTCAGGATGCTGCCGGGGATGATGACAGCGAAACAGGCAAAGAATAGGCGGCGGCGATGGATTCGATTCTGGTCAAGGGCAACGGGGCGCTGAATGGCGTGATTCCGATCGCGGGGGCCAAGAATGCCTGCCTGACGCTGATGCCGGCCACGCTGCTCAGCGAAGAACCGCTGACGCTGACCAACGCGCCGCGCCTGTCCGACATCCGCACCATGACGCAGCTTTTGCAGTCGCTGGGGGCAGAGGTTGCCAGCCTCAAGGATGGTCTGGTGCTGGCGATGTCCAGCCATGCGCTTTCCAGCCACGTTGCCGATTATGACATCGTGCGCAAGATGCGCGCCTCGATCCTGGTGCTGGGGCCGATGCTGGCGCGCGACGGGCAAGCCGTGGTTTCGCTGCCCGGCGGCTGTGCCATTGGGGCCCGCCCGGTTGACCTGCACCTGAAGGTGCTGGAAGCGATGGGGGCCGAACTGGACCTGCGCGAAGGCTATGTTCATGCTAGGGCGACCGGCGGGCGGCTGAAGGGGGCGGTGTTCGAATTCCCCTTCGTCTCGGTCGGGGCCACAGAAAATGCGCTGATGGCGGCCACGCTGGCCAAGGGCACCACTGTTCTGAAAAATGCCGCGCGCGAACCGGAAATCGTCGATCTGGCGCAATGCCTTCGCAAGATGGGCGCACAGATCGAGGGCGAGGGCACCAACACCATCACCATTCAGGGCGTTGACCGCCTGCATGGCGCGACCCACCCGGTGGTGACCGACCGGATTGAGCTGGGCACCTATATGCTGGTTCCGGCGATCTGCGGCGGTGAGGTGGAGCTGCTGGGCGGGCGCCTGTCGCTCGTCGGGGCCTTTGCCGAAAAGCTGGATGCTGCGGGTGTTTCGGTCAGCGAAACCGAGCGCGGGCTGAAGGTCAGTCGCAAGAACGGCCGGGTGCGGGCGGTGGATGTGGTGACCGAACCCTTCCCCGGCTTTCCGACCGACCTGCAGGCGCAGATGATGGCGCTGCTGTGCACGGCAGAGGGCACATCGGTTCTGGAAGAAAAGATATTTGAAAACCGCTTCATGCACGCCCCGGAACTGATCCGGATGGGCGCGCGGATCGAGGTGCATGGCGGCACGGCCACGGTTCATGGCGTGGAAAAGCTGAAAGGTGCCCGCGTCATGGCCACCGACCTGCGCGCCAGCGTCAGCCTGATCCTGGCCGCGCTGGCGGCCGAAGGGGAAACCGTGGTCAGCCGGGTCTATCATCTTGATCGCGGGTATGAGCGGGTTGAGGAAAAGCTGTCGGCCTGTGGTGCGCTGATCGAACGGATCACGGCATGACCGACGCGCGGTATGAGGATGGCGATGAACAGCCGCTGCGCCTGATCGCCCGCGCGGCGGACGATCTGCCCGTGCTGGCCGCTTTGGTGCAGGATGCGGTTCTGACGGCGGCGGACATGACCTATGCCCGCCCCCGCCGCCGCTTTGCCATGTTCCTCAACCGCTTTCGCTGGGAGGACCGCGAGGCTGCGGCCTCTGCCCGCCGCCCGTATGAGCGGGTGCGGGCGCTGCTGGTTGTCGAAGAGGTGCTGGCGGTCAAGACCCAAGGCATCCAGCGCGACGGCGATATGGTGCTGTCGTTGCTGGATATCAGCTTTGCTGAAACCGGCGAGGGGGCGGGGGCGCTGACCCTGACCTTTGCGGGGGATGGCGCGATTGCACTGGAGGTCGAGGCGCTGGACCTGTCGTTGCGCGACGTGACCCGGCCCTATGCCGCACCATCGGGCAAGGTGCCAGATCACGGAGCATGAGCGGTCAGGCGGCGTAGGTGGTCAGGCCGCGGCAGCCAATGTGACGGGCCTTGCCTTGACGGAACCTGGCCACCAGGTCCGCGTCGCTGCCAGGGCGAATTGCAGCGCCAGCCCGCCAAAAACCATCAGGCAATCGGCCAGCAGGCTTTCGTCTGTCGTCCAGCGCAGGGCTTGCAGGCCCAGGCACAGCACCGACCCCAGCGCAAAGACCGGCAGCGCCTGACGCCCCAAAAGCGCAAAGGGCTGCACCGCAGCCGAGGTGCAGGCCCACCGCACCACGTTCAGCGACGACAGCAGATAGGCCAGCGCCATTATGTGCAACAGGCGCGGCAGCGTCACATAGGTCTTGTCGAAGTCGGTAAAGAACCAGGGCGCACCGGCATTCTTGGCCAGCCACAGGGTATGGCCCATCACATGATCCACCGGGGGAACCCAGATTGTGATGCAGGAAAACACCAGATAAAGCCAACTGATCGCCTGCAACCAGCGCCGCACAGGCACCAGCCGCTTGCCCTGCCGCATGAACACCCCGGTCAGCAGCCCGATGACAAAGACGATCTGCCAGGCAAAGGGGTTGAAGAACCAGCCGCCGGGCAGGGGAAAGTTGGGCAGATCGATGTGATAGGTTCCGGCGACAAACCACGTTGCCAGCGATCCGGCCACCAGCCAGACTGGCCAGCGCCATGCCAGCCACAGCAGCGCCGGCGATACCAGCAGCAGCACGGTATAAAGCGGCAGGATGTTCATATAGCCAAACTGATGCGTCATCAGCGGGATGCCGATGAAGGTTTGCAACGGCTTGGTGAAAACATATTTCATCAGATTGGCCATCAGGCCCCGCGAATCCCCGGTCAGCAGCGTGACGGCCGCCACCACCGCCAGCGCCAGAGCGCTGCACAGCACATGCACCTGATAGAGCGTCCACGCCCGTTTCCAGATGCGGCCAAGGCCCGTCACAAAGCGGCCGGCACCCCGGAAATCTAACCCATAGGCCAGACCGGCGGCAACACCCGACATCAGCACAAACCCTTCTGCGGCATCGGAAAACCCGAAGTTCCGGCTGGTCAGATTCTCGAACGGATTGCCGGGAATGTGATTGATGAAGATCATCACAAGGCAAATGCCACGCAGGACATCCAGTCTCGCGTCACGTTGCGAGGGGGTTTTTGCCGCAATCAGGCTGTCAGGCATGGGTCACCGCTTGGCCGGGCCGGTCCCGGTTTTCTACCGGGGTCTCCATGCCCTGCCAGCGGCAAAGGATCAAGTGTTGCAGTTCCATGACGGCGGTCGGCTGCCATTCCAC
>CALRKX020000213.1:0-4981 GCA_943368305.1 Erythrobacter sanguineus | reverse complement strand
CGGTGCGCCATGCCAAACGGTTCGGCATCGCGCCCAAGGTCGCGCTGTGTTCGCATTCCAACTTTGGCAACCTTGACAGCGATTCCGGCCGCCGGATGCGCGCCGCGATGGAGCTGCTGGACAGCCGCGAGGTGGATTTCGAATATGAGGGCGAGATGAGCATTGACGCAGCACTTGACCCCGACCTGCGCCACCGCATCTTCCCCAATTCCCGAATGGCGGGGCCAGCCAACATTCTGGTCTTTGCCTTCACCGATGCCGCCAACACCGCGCGCAACATGCTGAAGATGAAGGCCGGGGGGCTGGAGGTTGGTCCGATTCTGATGGGCATGGGCAACAAGGCGCATGTGGTGACCCCTTCCATCACCGCGCGCGGGTTGCTGAACATGTCGGCGATCGCTGGCACGCCGGTGGCGCATTACGGCTAGGGTTTGCAAACCTTGGCTGCATTAGCTGGCCGAGTTTGAAAAGACGAGGGTTTGCAAATATGCGCTCGCCTGTTAGCGCAATATCTGCAAACTTTTTGTCGCAGGCCTGTCGCGGTTGTTGCGCGACTCAAGCTGCGGGGCGTAACAGCCGGGCAGAGGCGGAGGAGTGCATACCATGGGATACCGTGAGATCTACGACGGCTGGAAGGCCGATCCCGAAGCGTTCTGGCTGGAGGCAGCCAAGGACATCGACTGGATCACCCCGCCCAGCCGCGCGCTGAACGACAGCCGCGCCCCGCTGTATGAATGGTTCACCGATGCCACGGTGAACACCTGCTGGAACGCGGTGGACCGCCATGTCGAGGCCGGTCGCGGCAACACGCTGGCGATCATCCATGAAAGCCCGGTTACCCACCTGCGCCGTGGCATCACCTACAAGGACCTGCAAAAACGGGTCGCCAGCCTTGCCGGTGCCCTGCGCGCCAAGGGCGTGGAAAAGGGCGACCGCGTCATCATCTACATGCCGATGGTGCCCGAGGCGCTGGAGGCGATGCTGGCCTGTGCCCGTCTGGGCGCCATCCATTCGGTGGTGTTCGGCGGCTTTGCAGCCAATGAGCTGGCCGTCAGGATCGACGATTGCACCCCCAAGGCGATCATCGCGGCAAGCTGCGGGATCGAGCCGAACCGGATTGTCCATTACAAGCCCTTGCTGGATGCCGCCATCGACATGGCGACCCACAAGCCCGATTTCTGCGTGATCTTTCAGCGCGAACAAGAGGTTGCCAAGCTGGTCGAAGGGCGCGACGTGGCCTGGCACACCTTTCAATATGGCGTTGAACCGGCCGATTGCGTGCCGGTCGAAGGCAACCACCCGGCCTATATCCTGTATACCTCTGGCACGACCGGCGCGCCCAAGGGCGTAGTGCGCCCCACGGCAGGGCACCTTGTCGCGCTGAACTGGACGATGAAGGCGATTTACGACATGGCACCGGGAGAGGTGTTCTGGGCCGCGTCGGATGTCGGTTGGGTCGTCGGCCACAGCTATATCTGTTACGCCCCGCTGATCGCCGGTTGCACCACCATCGTGTTCGAGGGCAAGCCGGTGGGCACGCCGGATGCGGGCACCTTCTGGCGGGTGATTGCCGAGAACAAGGTGAAGTCGTTCTTCACCGCGCCCACCGCGCTGCGGGCGATCAAGCGTGACGATCCCGAAGGGGAATTCGTCAAGGATTACAACATGAAAACCCTGCGCACGCTGTATCTGGCGGGCGAGCGGGCCGACCCCGATACGATCCTGTGGGCACAACGCCACCTGAACGTGCCGGTAATCGACCATTGGTGGCAGACCGAAACCGGCTGGGCGATTGCCGCCAACCCGATGGGGATTGAGAAATTGCCAGTCAAGATCGGCTCTCCCTCCGTCGCCATGCCCGGCTTTGACGTGCAGGTGCTGGATGAGGGCGGCCATCCGGTTTCGCCCGGCACCCTTGGTGCAATTGCGGTCAAGCTGCCCCTGCCGCCCGGCACCCTGCCCGGGCTGTGGAATGCCGAAGAGCGGTTCCGCAAATCCTATCTCAACCACTTCCCCGGTTACTATGAAACCGGCGATGCGGGTTATGTGGATGAAGACGGCTATCTTTACATCATGGCGCGCACCGATGACGTGATCAACGTCGCGGGCCACCGGCTTTCGACCGGCGGGATGGAGGAGGTGCTGGCCAGCCACAAGGACGTGGCCGAATGCGCCGTGATCGGCGTTGCGGATGAGCTGAAAGGGCAATCGCCGGTCGGCTTCCTGTGCCTGAACCGTGGGTCCAACCGCGACCCTGCAGAGGTGGTGGCCGAATGCGTCAAGCTGATGCGCGACAAGATCGGCCCGGTTGCCGATTTCAAGCGCGCCGTGGTGGTGGACCGCCTGCCCAAGACCCGTTCGGGCAAGATCTTGCGCGGAACCATGGTGAAAATCGCCGATGGCACTGACTGGAAAATGCCCGCCACCATCGACGATCCGGCGATTCTGGACGAGATCACGCTGGCCCTGCAATCGCTGGGTTATGCAAAAGGCTAAGTTCCGTTGCGCTTTGCGCTTTGCATTTCGCGAAAGATGTCTGGACTTGACCCGGTTTTGCGCTAGCCTTCGGGCATGATGCGCAAGCCGGTTTCATCCCTTGATTGCCGATACCTGTTCAGGACCAACCATGGGGGCCACCCGTGTCGGACAGTTTGACCAAGTGGGATCCGACCGGGTTGCGGCGGATCCTGTCGCTGGCCGGGCCTGCCGATGCCGCCCTGATCCTGCACCACCTGAAGGATGACCTTTCGGCCGCCGCCCATGCCCTGCACCATGCCCTTACGCTGGGCGACGCAGAGGCGATGCGCCGTCCGATCCACGCTCTGGTCGCCCTGTGCGGCACGGCGGGGGCGGCCTGCCTGCACCAGAAAGCTTGTGATTTGCGCGACCAGATCGACGCTGGCCTTGATCCAGAGGCCCGCGCCCTGGCCCTGTCGTTGCAGACCGGCGCCGCGCGGCTGGCAGAGCGCCTGTCGTCCGAATTGGCGCTCTGACCCATGGGCAACCGTCCGGTCCGGCATCCGCCCGTTCTGATCATCGAAGATACCATCAGCCTGCGGCTGGTTTACCGAGCCATTGCCATGGCAGCCGGTCATCCGGTCGCGGTGGCAGGCAGTGCGGCCGAGGGGCTGGCGCAGTTTCATGCCACCGCCCCTTCCATCGTGCTGCTTGATGTGGTGTTGCCTGACGGCGACGGTCTGGCCTTGATGCGCGCGATGCTGGCCGAACGGCCCGAGACGCTGGTCATCGTGCTGACCGCGCATGGCTCGGTCAACCGCGCGATCGAGGCGATGCGCGCCGGGGCGCAGGATTTTCTGGTCAAGCCAGTGGACGAGGCGCGACTGTCTTCGGCACTGGCCAATGCGGCGAATGCCCCGCAACGCGCGCTGCCGGCACCCGCCGGACCGCAGGCCAACCTGTTCATCGGGTCATCCGAGCCGATGCAGCGCATTCATGCCAAGATCGAATCGGTGGCGAAATCGATGGCCACCGTCTTCATCACCGGCGAAAGCGGCACCGGAAAAGAGCTGGCAGCCTTGGGGGTTCATGCCGCCTCGCCCCGCGCCAATGGCCCATTCATCGCGCTGAACTGTGGCGCCATTCCGCAGGATCTGCTGGAATCAGAGGTGTTCGGCCACATGAAGGGGTCGTTTACCGGTGCCCTGTCGGACAAGCCGGGGGCGGCGCAGGCGGCGGATGGCGGCACGCTGTTTCTGGATGAAATCTGCGAAATGGCGTTGGCATTGCAGACCAAGCTGCTGCGCTTCCTGCAAACCTCTACCATCGTGCCGGTGGGGGCGACCAAGCCGCGCAAGGTGAATGTGCGGATCGTCTGCGCCACCAACCGTGACCCGATGGATGCGGTACGGCGCGGCCAGTTCCGCGAAGACCTGTTCTACCGGCTGTTCGTCGTTCCCATTCACATGCCCCCCCTGCGTGACCGCGGCGATGACGTGATCGAGATCGCCGAAACCGCGCTGGCCCGCTTTGCGCAAGAGGAAGGGCGCCAGTTCGAGGGCCTGTCGCCCGAAGTGCGCGCCCTGTTCCGCCGCCTGCCCTGGCCCGGCAATGTGCGCCAGCTTTTGAACGTGATCCGCAACATTGCGGTGCTGCATACGGGCGGACTGGTGACGCCCGGCATGTTGCCCGAAAGCCTGTTTCTGCATGGCGTCGAGGGGCCGGCGCTGGCCGCTGCAGATATGCCGTTGCAAGACATTCCGACTGGCCTGCCGCCGAACCTGCTGGCCCGCCCCTTGGCAGAGATCGAGCGACTGGTGATCGAGGCGGTGCTGATACGCCACGGCGGATCGGTGCCCAAGGCCGCGCGCACACTGGAGGTGTCCCCCTCGACCCTGTATCGCAAGCTGGAAAGCTGGGGCGTGAAGGCCTGATTTCAGGCGAATTGTTCGACGATCAGGCGTTCTTCCAGCCCATGACCGGGATCGAACAGGATGCGGTGGGTGATCGCCGGTTCTGATCGCACCTCGACCTGCACCACATCGGGCACAGGGCGGCTGTCGGCATCGGCGCGCACCGGGCGCTTTTCATGTTCCAGCACGTCAAACCGCACCACGGCGGCCTTGGGCAACAGCGCGCCACGCCAGCGCCGGGGGCGAAAGGCCGCCATCGCGGTCAGCGCCAGCACATCGGCGCCAATCGGCAGAATCGGGCCATGCGCCGAATAGTTATAGGCGGTGGACCCGGCGGGCGTTGCCAGCAACGCGCCGTCGCAGACCAGTTCAGGCATCCGCTCTCGGCCATCGACGCTGATCCGCAGCTTGGCCGCCTGCGGCCCGGCGCGCAGCAGCGATACCTCGTTGATCGCCAGCGCCTCGGTCACGCGGCCATCGGCCCCCACGGCGCGCATCCACAAGGGGTTGATCACGGCCTCTTCCGCCGCCGCAAGCCGCTGGGGCAGATCATCGGCGGAATAGGTGTTCATCAGAAAGCCGATGGTGCCGCAGTTCATGCCGTAAACCGG
>CALRKX020000212.1:0-4990 GCA_943368305.1 Erythrobacter sanguineus | reverse complement strand
TGATCAGGTTCTGTTCCAGCAGCAGCGCCTCAACCTCGGTGCGCGTGGTCAGGAACATCATCGAGGCGGTTTCATGAATCATCCGGGCGATACGACCCGAATGGCCAGAGGGCCGCGCATAGTTCGACACCCGCGCCCGAAGGTTGCGCGCCTTGCCGACATAAAGCACCTCGGAGGCCGCGTTCAGCATCCGGTAAACGCCGGGCGACCCGTCCAGCGTCTTCAGATAATCCTGAATGAGATCATGGCCCGTAAGGGGTGTTTCGGTCATGCCAAAGCCTGCTTTGCAGATGTCTCGATTCTTGTCCCTGGCTGCAATGTCGCGGGCTCAGGGGCAAGAGGAAAGCTGTCCACGGTTTCTGTGGATAAGTTTGCGGAGAAGTTTTCAGGAGAGGCAAATTTCCCTTGTATTTTGGTCCGTTCGTTACGTTGCACAAAAAATAGGCAAAACTATAACACTTTGAAAATAAAAGGAAGAATTTTCATCTTCTGGCAAGGGTCTGAAAAATCACAAGATTTGTAACACGGACGTGACCCGGATGTGAAAAGTGGACAAGTCGCCGCAGCAAGGTGACGGAAGGTCACTCAACCCCCAGAATATCAGGGGTTTGCCATGCCAGATGCTGCCCGCCATCAACCGCGATCATCTGGCCCGTAACGCCGGGGCTGTCGAGGAAAAATCCAAGCGCTGCGGTGATATCGGCGGGGTTTGACCCGCGTTTCAGCACGGTCGCGGCGCGCTGGCGGGCAAAGTGGGTTTCCGATTGCCGCCCCCCGCGCAGGGTGGGGCCGGGGCCGATGCCGTTGACCCGCACGGCGGGGGCCAGCGCCTGTGCGGCGGTTTGCGTCAGCGCCCAAAGGCCCATTTTGGCGATGGTATAGGTCATGAATTCGGGCGTCAGCTTCCACACGCGCTGATCAAGCATGTTCACGACCAGCGCCTGCGCCACGGGTTCGCCGTTTTCATCCAGAGTGGCCGTTGGCGCCTGCGCCGCAAAGGCCTGCGTCAGAACGAAGGGCGCGCGCAGGTTTGATTCCATATGCCGGTCCCAGCCGGTGCGCGTCGCGATGGTGATATTGTCATATTCAAAGATCGAGGCGTTGTTCACCAGCACGGTCAGCGGTTGGCCCAGCGCTGCAACCGCATCCGGAACCAGTCTCAGAACCTGCGCCTCATCCAGCAGGTCGGCTTGCAGGGTGGTGGCCTTGCGTCCCAGCGCGCGGACCTGTGCTGCCGTCTCTTCCGCCTCGTCTTGCGACGTGGCGTAGTGGATGGCCAGATCATGGCCACGCCGGGCCAGATAGACCGCCATGGCGCGCCCCAGCCGCTTGCCTGCGCCAGTTACCAGTGCCGCTGTCATCCGCGCCCCTTTTTTCCACAGTCGCAACCGGATTTGCCGATCAAGTAGCGCCCACATCGGGGGCAGGTATCAACCATGCCGCGCGACATCCGCCGCGTGACAAAACCTTTCAGCCAGCCGCCGGTCAACGCGTTGCCGATCATGCCGATCAGCACCATGATCAACAGAAAGCCCAGAACCGCCTTGACCATGCTACAATCCGAACCGGGCGAAAAGCGCCCGTTCCTCTGCCACGGCCAGCGTATCTTGTGCCAGGTTCAGCCCAAATCGGGACAGTAGGCCCCGCTTGCGGCCCATGGGCACCAGCCGCACCTTTTGGCCCTGCAACTCTTGCAGCTTGGGCACCAGATGGGCGATGCCATCCGCCAGCCCCAGATCGACCGCCTGCTGGCCCGCCCATATATCGGCGTTGAACAGGTCGGCATCGGCCAGCCGCGCGCCGCGCCGCGCCTTGACATGGGCGATGAAGGCCTGATGGATCGGGCTTTGCAGGGCTTTCAGCCGCTCCACATCCTCAGGTCGCTGGGGCAGGAACGGATCGGCGAGGCTTTTGTTATTGCCTGCCGTGATCACGCGGCGTTCAACACCATGACGGTTCAGAAACTCCGGAAAGCCGAACGAGGCGAAAATAACACCAACAGAGCCGACCAGCGAAGAGGCATCGACCCAGATGTCATCGGCCGCACAGGCCAGCCAATAGCCGCCCGAGGCAGCGACATCCTCGACAAAGGCATGCACCTTGATGCCCTTTTCCTCGGCCAGCCGCCGGATGCGGGCGGCAATCAGGCTGGATTGCACGGCCGAGCCGCCGGGCGAATTGATCACCAGCGCCAGCGCGGCGGGCTTCATGCGAAAGGCCTTGTCGATGACTGGGGCAAGAGCCGCATCGGACAGGCCGCTCCTGCCGGTACCGATGGCACCCTGCAGACGGATGACCGGAACCACGGCGGTTTTTTTGACGAAGGGAAGGTTGATGCGCATAACCCAGAGGTAAGCCGCCCTTGGCCCTTAGGCAATGGTTCGTCCGCTGCGTATTCGGGGGGCAGGGTGCGGGATATCTCCCCTTGCCAGATTTCAGGACGAGGCGGACACTCATGCTGTTTTCATCCTCATATTCGGACAGCACATGGCAAACTCATGGATTACCTGCGCCAAGCCTGAAAACGCCGCCCCCAAGGGCTATGACACCGAAGCAGGCAGCCAGACCGTCTGGCGGCTGCAGGTGCCCGTGGGCAGCAGCCGAGAAATTGACGTTCTGGCGTTGGGGCAGGCGCAGGCGATAGAATTGCTGTCGAATGACCCCAAGGTGGTGGACAACTCTGGCTTTGCGCCGCGCCGCAACGGCGCGCGCTGGACCGCGACGGTCAAGGGGCTGAAGATCGGCACCACGCTGATCACCGTGGGTTTTACCCCGCCCCCCGGAGGGTTCGAGGCTAAGCTGGGCCTGCCCGCCATGCCCATTGGCCCATCGTTCGGGCCGGTGATCCTGCAAGTGCAGGTGACGCGGGCCGATGGCACCATGCCGGGCAATGACCTGAACGTCCCGCCCGAGGGACAGCTTGACCCGATGGCCTGCTGGGCAGCCAGCCTCGCATGGTGGACCCGCGCGGTGCCCGATGTGACCACCCGCACCCAGATGAGCATTCTGGGCGCCAGCGGCGGGGTGACGCTGCGCGACGGATCGATTCAACTGGACGGGATCGTCAGCTTTTTCGCCTCGCAATCGGCATTGCGGGCAGAGCGGATTCCTGCGCCGAAACTGGCGCAATACATCGCGGCGCAGCGGTTTCCGATGATCATCGGCTTTGCCAGCGGGCCCTTGGGCGGGCATGTCAACGTGATACATGCCTATGACGAGGCGAAAGCCACCGTCACCGTGATGGAGCCGTGGTTCCCCGATCCGGTGGGCAATGCGGCGTATGAGTTTTCGATGGTAGGGGGCAGCCCGGTGTTTTCGGCCAAGCAGGGCGGCGCGCCGTTCAAGTTCACCGGCAAGCACATTGTCAGGTCACTGAATTACTACACGACGAAACCGATGAACGGGCAGTTCATCGTGGCCTATTCCTCGGCCCTGCCCGGCATTCGCGCCGACTAAGACCGCTTGCCATCGACCGCCCGGCGCTTCACCTTGCCGGGCATGATCGACAAGCTGGAAATGTTCATCGCACTGGCCAACGAGCGCCACTTTGGCCGCGCGGCAGAGGCTTGCGGCGTGACGCAGCCCAGCCTCTCCTCGGCCATCCGGCAGCTAGAGGATCAATTGGGCGTGCAACTGGTCTATCGCGGTTCGCGGTTTCAGGGGCTGACGCCCGAGGGCCAGCGCGTGCTGGACTGGGCGCGGCGCATCGTGGGCGATGTGCGCGCCCTGCGGGACGAGATGCGCAGCGTGCATTCCGGCCTGTCGGGCAACCTTCGGATCGGGGTCATCCCCACCGCGCTGCCGATGATCGCCGATCTGACCGCGCCCTTTGCCCAGCGCCACCCGAATGTTCAGGTGTCGATCCTGTCGCGCACCTCGGCCGAAATCCTTTCGGGTCTGGAAAGTCTGGAGTTAGATGCAGGCATCACCTATCTGGACAACGAACCCCTTGGCCGCGTCACGCAGACCCCGCTGTATCAGGAATTCTACCGCTTTCTCTGCACCGCCGCCTCGCCGCTGTTTCAGCGCCCTTCGGTTACCTGGGCCGAGGTTTCGCAGGAATCCTTGTGTCTGCTGACCGCCGACATGCAGAACCGCCGCATCGTCAACCGCCACTTGGCCGAGGCGGGCGCGCGCGTGCAGGCGATGGTGGAATCCAATTCGACCATCGCACTGATCGCCCATGTCCGGTCTGGCCAGTGGGCCAGCATCGTGCCCAAACGTCTGGCAGAAATTTTCGCCGATGACGGCCTGCACGCCATTCCGATCATCCAGCCAGAGGCCGAGCATCTGGTTGGCCTGATCAACCCAAGGCGCGATCCGCAAACCCCGGTGCTGTCGGCGCTGATCGATGAAGCGAACCGTTTCGCCGCCCGGGCACGGCAGGCTTGATAGGCCGCGCCTATCAATCAACGGGAAGTCGATATTGATTTCCATATCAATCGGCGTATCACCGCGGCAAGCTACCATAAGGGCCGCCACATGCTTGATTCCGTGCAGACCTCAGAGCGGGTCGCAGAGATCCTGAACCGCCATCGCGGAATGG
This sequence comes from Erythrobacter sanguineus, assembly GCA_943368305.1. GTDB lineage: Bacteria > Pseudomonadota > Alphaproteobacteria > Rhodobacterales > Rhodobacteraceae > Fuscibacter. The sequence goes on along the minus strand of CALRKX020000212.1, from coordinate 444 downwards.
AAGGGGCGCTGCTGCCCATCCTTCACGCCATACAGGAAGAGTTCGGCCATGTGCCGCAAGAGGCGCTGCCGATCATCGCGCAGGATCTGAACCTGAGCCGCGCCGAAGTGCATGGCGTGATGAGCTTTTACCACGATTTCCGCGAAAAGCCGGCCGGCACCCATGTGCTGAAACTGTGCCGCGCGGAATCGTGCAAATCGGTCGGCGCGGACCGTGTTGCCGAACACGCCCGCAAGGAACTGGGAATCGACTGGCACGAGACCACCCGCGACGGCAAGGTGACGCTGGAGCCGGTGTTCTGTCTGGGCCTGTGCGCCTGTGGGCCGGCGGCGATTGTCGATGGCAAGTTGGTGGGCCGGGTCGATGAGGCGAAACTGACCCAGATCATCGGGGGTCTGAAATGAAGATTTACCTGCCGCTTGATTCCGCTGCTGTCGCCCTTGG
>CALRKX020000211.1:0-5006 GCA_943368305.1 Erythrobacter sanguineus | reverse complement strand
GGCCTGTCGCAGGGCGGCCAGTTGCACCTGAATCTGGGCCTGTGCGCCGTCGATCTGGGCCACCAGTTGCGCATCCTGCGGCGACAGGGGGCCGTCTTGCAGCAACTCTACCGCGGCATGGATGGCGGCGACCGGGGTTTTCACCTCATGCGTGACGTGATCGGTGAAGGCGCGGATCGTCGCCTCTCTGTCGCGCAGCGCATTGGCCATGGCGATGATGCGGCGGGCGGTGGCATGCAGTTCCTGCGTGCCGAAATGGACGGGCGGCGCGGGCGCGCGGTTCTGTTCGACCGACAGCGCAAACGCCTCCAGCGCACGGATCGGGCGAAGGAGCAGGCGCACCAGCAGCCAGCCCAGCGCCGCCGTGGCCAGCAGGATTGCCAGCCCCAGCACCGCGGCGGCATTGGCATAGCCCAGATGCGGCCCCAGCCAGCGCAGCGTCACCAGCCCGGCGAACGACAGCCCCAGCGTGCCGCACAGCGCGCCCCCCAGCACAAAGGCCAGCGAGGGCCGCCAGCGCCGCGCCATCATGCCACCGCCCCAAGGCGCAGGCCCTGCCCATGCAGGGTTTCGATGGCATCGGGCAGGCCGCCTTGCGCCAGCTTTTGCCGCAGGTTGCGCAGATGGCTGTCGAACGTGCGGTCCGAAACCTGACTGCCCGCGCCCCAGATCGCGTCGATCAGGCGGGGTTTGGGCCAAAGGCGACCGGGATGGGACAGCAGGTGATCCAGCAGGCGAAACTCTGTCGCGGTCAGGAGAACAGGCTGGCCCGCGATGTGGCAGGCGGCGGCTGCCCGGTCGAGCACGAGGGGGCCATGGCGCAGGGTCTGCCCCTGCCCCGCGCCGTTGCTGCGTTTGAGGATGGCGCGGATGCGCGCCACCACTTCGCGTGGCGAAAAGGGCTTGGTGACGTAATCATCGGCGCCGAGTTCAAGGCCAATGATGCGGTCCACCTCATCATCCCTTGCGGTCAGGAACAGGATCGGCAGGTCAGAGGTGGCGCGCAGGCGGCGACAGACCTCGAACCCGTCCATCTCGGGCAGTCCGACATCAAGAACCATCAGGTCGGGGGCATCGCGTCGGGCGGCAACAAGCGCGGCCTGCCCGTCGGCGACGGTGGCGGCGGTAAAGCCCGCCCGCTCGACCGCGATGCGCAAGACCTCTCGAAGCCGGGGATCATCATCGACGATCAGAATCTTCACGGAACAAACCTTACAGACGGATGGGTGGCAAGATAGCGGGCGACGCGCCAGTTGCGAAACCCCCAATCCCGCCAGCCGGTGATCTGCGGCGCTGCCGGGGTGCAGCCGGGCAGGTCCAGCGCCAGTTGGGGGCTGTGCGCCATGGCTTCGGCAATGGCGGCGGCGGCCGTGGGGCCAAGGGTGCAGGTGTATTCGACATCCTTCACAGGCAGTCTTGTCAGGTTATGCGCCGCGATGACCGCGGCGAAATTGACAAAGCCGCACAGATACATTGTGGCCAGACCCATCCCACCAACCCGCGCCAGCAGCCACAGGTTGGACCGGTCGCGCAGCACCTGCCACAGACACAGCGCCAGACCGGCGGTGACCAGAACGATCCAGATCGCGGCGTGAAGGCGCAGATAGGTCAGCCCATAGGCCTGCACATAAAGATCAAGCCGCAACAGCGCCGAGGCGCAGAGCAGCATGTTCTGCGCCAGCCACAGCAGCATCAGGGGCCGGATCAGCCGGTGTTCGCCCAGATAGGGCCGCGCCGACAGGGCAAAGATCCCGGCCAGCAGGGCAGTCGCCAGCAAGGGATAGGCACCACGATGGGCATAGGCGGCATAGCCCATGCCATGCGGCAATTGCGCGCCGCCCAGCAGGATCGACAGGTCCAACCCGCTTTGCAACCCGATCAGCAGGTTGAACATCACCAGCGCCCGCAGCACCGAAGCCGCGTTGATGCCCGGCAGCGTAACGGCGCCAAGCGGCAGGCGGGCGGCTGTGGGCGGATCAAGCAGCGGCCAGACCAGCAGGGCGAGGCCGGTCCAGAACAGCGCGCGGTCGATCAGCCGGGCGGCATCAAAGTTCAGCGACAGCGCCTGTTCGATCAGCGGGTTGGCATCGGCCAGAAGGGCGGCAAAAACCAGCGTGCCACCCACCGGCAGCGCCCAGGTGCGCAGCACGCTGCGCGGAGAGGCTGCGCGGGGCCGGGTGGCCCCATCCAGAACCAGATGCAGCGCGCCAAGGATGCCACCTAGCGGCAGCCGTGCCAAAAGGCGCAGCGCCGAGGCCAGCCTGCCCCCCGCATCCACCCCCGGCAGGCGCGCCCAGACGATGGCCACGGCCAACGACAGCGCCAGAAAGGTCAGCGACAGGACCTGCACATAATCCACCACCGGCAAAAGGCCTGCGGCCAGCAGCACCGCAGGCCGCACCTTAGCTCGCGCCGGCACCTGCGCGGTGGCAATCCCGAACACCGCCCCGGCAAAGACCGCCAACGACAATCCGAACCCCTGCCCCCAGAACAACAGATCACCCAGTGCCACCAGCGCCACCAAGCCCAGCCCCCGCTGGGCAAAGGGTGACAGGCCGCGTCTGGTTGGCGGCTTTGGCGCGTCGCGCTCTGGTGCCAGATCTGGCCCCAACCACCAGCCGTCGCGGGCCAATACTGTGGGAAGGCCGTGGATTGTGAGGTGTTTTGCTGTCATCACCGTCTCCTGCTTTTGGCTTCTGCTTTTGGGCAGAAATGACGGCCTGCCCTCGCAGGCCCGCCGCAGGGTTTGCGCAGGATTTGTGCAGGCGCACCAAGGCGGTGCAACCATGCACAGCCAAACCGTTGCGGGGTGAAAAATCGCATGCTAGGGATGCGATGTTCTCAGGGCGGGGTGCGATTCCCCACCGGCGGTTATAGCCCGCGAGCGCCTTTCTTCGGAAAGGGTCAGCAGATCCGGTGAAACTCCGGGGCCGACGGTATAGTCCGGATGAAAGAGAACCGTGTGCGGAGGGGGCCACCCGTCCGTATTCGGGACATGCCTTGGGACCTGACTGTTTAGCAACGGAAGGTTCCGACTATGACGACCAAATCTGCCCACCAATCCCCTCGTATCGCCTTTATCAAGGCGCGTTGGCACGATGATATCGTGGACCGCGCTTATGAGGGTTTTGTCGCCGAAGCTGCGAAACTGATGCCCAATGCCAAGGTAGAGGCGTTCGACGTGCCCGGCGCGTTCGAAATGCCGCTGGTGGCGAAAAAGCTGGCCCGCACCGGCAAATATGATGCCGTGGTGGCATCGGCCTTTGTGGTAAACGGCGGCATCTATCACCATGAGTTCGTGTCCGAGGCGGTGGTGACCGGCCTGATGAACGTGGGGCTGGAAACCGGGGTGCCGTGTTTCTCGGTCTCGCTGACGCCGCATAACTATCAGCCGGTGGCCGAACTGACGGCATTTTACACCGAGCATTTCGTGAAAAAGGGGGCCGAGGCCGCCCATGCCGTGCGCCAGATCCTGGATCTGGATGCCCGTCTGGTGGCCGAAGATCAGGCCAGCGCCGCCTAAGACTTGCCAGGGCGGCGCGTTCGGGTTAGCGCTGCCCTGTCTGGTGCCCGGCCCCAAAAGGCCGGGATAATCGGGAACGCGGTGCAACCCCGCGACGTGCCCAACGCTGTAAGGCTGAGGGGGCCGCATATGCCACTGGGTTTCGGCCCGGGAAGGCGCGGTGCCCCGGTGACGCCAAGTCAGAAGACCGGCCAGGCAAGACAGGCGGGGACGCGCGGACGGCGGCCCTGTCAGCATTCGTTGCCTGACAGGGGATTTGTCGATGCAACCACAGTCCAAGCTGGCCCCCGCCGGGGCCTTTTCCGATGACGAACGCGACGCGGTGTACCGCGCGATTTTCTCGCGCCGCGATGTGCGCAGCCAGTTCCTGTCAGACCCGGTTGACGACGCGCTGGTGCAGCGCCTGCTGGTGGCGGCGCATCATGCGCCCTCGGTCGGGTTCATGCAGCCATGGAACTTCATCGTGATCCGCGATGCTGGCGTGAAGGCGCGGATGCAGGCGGCGTTTTCGCGGGCCAATGATGAGGCGGCGGCGATGTTTCCGGCGGAAAAGCGGGGGCTGTATTCGTCGCTGAAGTTGCAGGGGATTGTTGATGCCCCGGTCAACCTGTGCATCACCTGCGACCGCACGCGCGGCGGCGCGGTGGTGTTGGGGCGCACCCACAACCGCGACATGGACCTGTATTCCACGGTATGCGCGGTGCAGAACCTGTGGCTTGCGGCGCGGGCCGAGGGGGTGGGTGTCGGCTGGGTCAGCATCTTCCACGAGGACGAACTGCGCGGCATTCTGGGCCTGCCGGACCATGTGGTGCCGGTCGCCTATCTGTGCCTTGGCCATGTGCGGGAGTTGCACACCGAGCCGGAATTGCAGGCCAAAGGCTGGCGCGACCGGCTGCCCTTGGAGGGGTTGGTGTTTCAGGACGGCTGGGGTGCGCCCGCCTGACGGCGCAGCAGGTAGATATCCATGATCCAGCCATGGGCGGCGCGGGCGCGGGCGCGGGTTTCCACAATGCGCGGCCCGGCGCTGGCCAGGGGGCCGTGGTCAAGAATCTGTTCGGCCATCCCGACATAGGCGCCCCACCAGATGTCGATGCCCGTGGGGTCCAGCGTGCTGAACGCGCCGCCTGCGTCCAGCATGACCACCACGGTATCGGCATCTTGCGGCCAGCCATGGTCGCGCAACCGGCGGCCGGTTGTGATGACCACGGGGGCGCCTAGGTCGTTCAGCGGAATGGCATGGGCGGCGCACAGCATCTGGATCGCCGTGATGCCGGGAATGACCTGCACCGCCATGGGCAGGCTGCGGCCCACCCGTTCGGCAATGCGCAGGGTGCTGTCGTACAGCGAGGGGTCGCCCCAGACCAGCAGCGCCACCTTCGGCCCGCCCCCTGCCGCCAGATGGGCGTAGATATGGTCGGCCCAAGCTGCGGCAATGGCATCATGCCAGTCGTTCACGCGGGCCACATAATCGGGCGTGGCCGGG
>CALRKX020000210.1:0-5006 GCA_943368305.1 Erythrobacter sanguineus | reverse complement strand
GCGGGCCTTGGGCGACAGTTCGACCGACCTGAACTGGTATACCAAGCGCGCCACCCTGTCGGCGGTCTATGGCGCTACGGTGCTGTTCTGGCTTGCCGATACCTCTGAGGACAAGCAGGCGACGGCGGACTTCCTTGACCGCCGTATCGACAACGTGATGCAGTTTGAAAAAGCCAAGGCGGCTTTCCGCGACAACCCCTTGGGCAAGATGCTGGCACGTGGCCCGCTGCGTCTGCTGGAGGCGATCCGCCCCCCCCGCGACATCAACGACCTGCCCGGCCACTAAGGACCCCCCCATGCAGCTTTCCGATTCCATGCTGGCCATCGAGATCAGCGAACCCGGTGCGCCCGATGTGCTGAAACCCGTCTCGGTGCCAGTGCCTGTGCCCGGCCATGGCCAGATCATCGTGCGGCTGGCCTATGCCGGAGTGAACCGCCCCGACGCCCTGCAACGCGCGGGGATGTATGCGCCACCGCCCAGCGCCTCACCCCTGCCGGGGCTGGAAGGGGCGGGAACCGTGGTCGAGACCGGCCCCGGCGTTACCCGATGGAAGATCGGCGACAAGGTCTGCGCCCTGTTCCCCGGCGGTGCCTATGCCGAATATGCCGCCTGCCACGAAAGCCACGCGCTGCCCATTCCGCAAGGGCTGTCGCTGCGCGAGGCCGCCTGTCTGCCCGAAACCTGCTTTACCGTCTGGTCGAACATCGTGATGCGGGGCGGACTGAAGGCGGGCGAGCGCTTTCTGGTTCACGGCGGCACCTCTGGAATCGGCACCACCGCCATCCAGATCGCCCGCGCGCTGGGGGCACGGGTCTTCGCCACCGCTGGCAGTGGCGAAAAGGCCCGCGCCTGCGAGGCCATAGGGGCCGAACGCGGCATCAACTATCGCGACGAAGATTTCGTGACGATCGTCAAAGAGGCGGGCGGCGCCGACCTGATCCTCGACATGGTGGGTGGCCCCTATCTGCCGCGCAACATCAAGGCGCTGGCCGATGACGGGCGGCTGGTGCAGATTGCCTTTCTGCAAGGGCCGAAGGTGGAGTTGAACTTTGCCGAGGTGATGATGCGTCGACTGACCATCACCGGGTCAACCCTGCGCCCGCAATCCGACCAGGCCAAAGCCCGCATTGCCGCCGCCGTCGAGGCCCATGTCTGGCCGATGGTGGCAAGTGGCGGCTTCAAGGTCATCATCGACAGCGAGTTTCCCCTCACCGACGCCCCCGCCGCGCATTGGCGGATGGAAAGCAGCGGCCACATCGGAAAGATCGTGCTTAAGGTGGAATGATGGTGCGTGAAATCACGCACCAACCCTAGTCGCCCAACTTGCGATGCACCTCGTCCAGATCAACCTCGGCCAGCGGCATCTTGTTGTCGGGGTCGTCAAAGTCGTATTTGAACAACTGGAAATCCTTCTTGTAGATTTCCCAGACCAGATGGCGTGACAGGTCGTCGAAGTAGTCACTTACCTTGTGCAGCCTCTTTGGCCCATGCCCTTCGCTTTCGTTGAAGCGGGGGATCTTTTTCAGGTCGATCTTGTGCTTGGTCTTGATCTTTTTCAGAACCCTGGCCATGCCCTCGTCGAATTTCTCGGTAAAGAAAATCTGGTCATAGCGCCCACCGTTCACGATGAAGGTGCTGATATGGCCTGACATTGCCGACCAATGAATGTCCGGCTCCATCGGTTTGCGGAACCGGATGGTATCGCGGGCAAACAGCAAAAAGCGGCGAAAACTGGCGATCTGGTCAAAGTCTTCCTTGCCTTCCGGCCCGCCCACCTCGACGCCATAGCGCTGCACCAGCATCGGAACCAGATTGCCACGATAGCGCTTGCCGTTGCGCTGAACGCCACAGATCTTGTCGAAAAAGCTGGAAAGGATGCGCGCATAGGGGTTGCGTACGCAGGTGAAGGCCAAGGATTTGTGGCCCTTCACATTCGCCTCGATCAGCGGCTGGCTGGCCTCGATCGCCCATTTGTGCATTCCACCCTGGGCATCGTGGATGTCACCGTCGAAAAACCGGCCATGGTCGGAATAGAACATGATCTGCCCTATGGTCGAGCAGGCGCATTTCGGCACCACGCGATAGACCACGCTTTCACTTTCCGTCATCCAGGTGCCGGGAAACCCCATCAGTCACTCCACTTCGACCACCGTTTTGCGCCCGGCCTGATCAGGCCGCCACAAAAAAGCAAAGAAACTCTAGCTTTACAATGTCTGTCCGCACAATTTAGGGAAACAGTCATCCGTTCTGTGCCCTACTGTCGGAGCCATGGCAAGAATCGCCTATATCCTTTTGTGCCACAAGGATGCCGATGGCATCATCGCCCAGGCACAACGCCTGACGGCGGCGGGGGATTTCATCTCGATCCACTTCGACGCCCGCGCCCCGCGCGAGGCGTATGATCGTATTCGCGCCGGGCTGGACGACAACCCCGCCGTGACCTTTGCCCACAAGCGCATCAAATGCGGCTGGGGCGAGTGGAGCCTGGTGCAAGCCACGCTGAACGCCATCGAAGCCGCAGTCGAGGCGTTTCCCCGCGCCACCCATTTCTACATGCTGTCGGGCGATTGCATGGCGATCAAATCGGCAGAATTCGCCCATGACTTTCTGGACCGAAACGAGACCGACTTCATTGAAAGCTTCGACTTCTTCAACTCCGACTGGATCAAGACCGGCATCAAGGAAGAGCGGCTGATCTATCGCCACTGGTTCAACGAAAGGAACAGCAAGCCGCTGTTCTATGCCTCGATGGAATGGCAAAAGCGGCTGGGTCTAGCGCGCAAGGTGCCGGCCGACATGGCGATTCAGATTGGCAGCCAGTGGTGGTGTCTGCGCCGCCAGACGGTTGAAGCGCTGTTGGAATTTGTGCGCAAGCGGCGCGATGTGGTGCGGTTTTTCCAGACCACCTGGATCCCGGATGAGACGTTCTTTCAGACCCTGGTGCGCCACCTGGTGCCCGAACACCAGATCAGCACCCGCACACTGACCTTCCTGATGTTCACCGACTACGGGATGCCGGTGACCTTCTATAATGACCACTATGACCTGCTGCTTAGTCAGGACTATCTGTTTGCCCGCAAGATCAGCCCCGAGGCGAAAGAGCTAAAGGAACGTCTGGGCAAACTTTACGCCGCCAAGGGCGTGCGGTTCGACATTTCGAACGAAGGGCGCAGCCTGTTCAAGTTCATGGTTGACCGGGGCCGCCTTGGCCGCCGCTTTGCACCGCGCTTTTGGGAAACCGAAAGCTCACTGGGCCGCGAGCGGACGCTGATGATGGTCACCTGCAAGAAATGGCATGTCGCCAAGCGTCTGGTGGACCGCGTTCGTCAAGTCACCAACATGCCCGCGCTGGACTATCTGTTCAACGAGGCGTCCACCCCCCTGCCCGATCTGGGGGGCATCCAGTCGACGCTGGAAAAGCGCACTCGGCACCGCCGGGCTCTGGTGCGGATGCTTTATGATTACTGGCAGACCGACCGGCTGATCTTTTGCATCGACCCGGCCAATATCGATCTTATGCAGGATTTCTACAACGACAAGGCCAAGGTCAGGTTGCTGGAGGTCGATTGCGATTTCACCGACGATTACCTGCTGGGTCATGCCAAGCGGGTCGGTCTGGCGGGTGAGCGCACGCCCAAGGAAACCATCGACCGGATTCTGCCCACGATCCGCTATGACGTGAAGTTTGAAAGCGACCGCATCCGCGACGCCGGGTTTGCAAACATCTACCGGGTTCGCCAGTCTGCCAGCGTTGATGAAAACACCGTGCCGCTGGCCGAGTTCCTTGATATCTCAATGGAGAAAGCGCGCGAGATTGCGGGCACCCATTACCTGTTTGTGGACTGAACCATGGCCTATGACTACGATCCCCAGAACATCTTTGCCCGTATCCTGCGCGGAGAAATTCCCAACAAGACCGTCGTGGAAACCGCCCATACGCTGGTGTTCCACGACATCCGTCCCCATGCGCCGGTGCATGTTCTGGCCATCCCGAAAGGGGCCTATGTGAATTTCGACCATTTCGCAGCCGAGGCGAGCGCGGAAGAGATTGTGGATTTTCACCGCACCGTGGCGCAGGTCATTGCCGATCTGGGCCTGTCGGGTGAGACGGGCTATCGCGGCATCACCAATGCGGGCCGTGACGGCATGCAAGAGGTGCCACATTACCACCTGCATATCCTGGGCGGGCGGGTGCTGGGCCGTCTGGTCGATCCGGCCTGATTGCGCAAATTCCGGGTCGCGGCAGCACGGCCCGCCCCCCATTCTGGCCCCCTGACAGGAGGCCAGAATGATCCGTTTCACCCCCATGCTCACCAAAACCGTCCGTGCCTATCAAGCCGGCGGCCCCGATGCCAACGGGCAGCCGCCAGAGCGGCACATCGCGGAAGGCACCGGCAACCCCTGCCGCCATTGCCTGCGGATGATCCCCGAAGGCAATGGCCTTTTGATCCTGGCGCACCGCCCCTTTCCATCGCCCCAGCCCTATGCCGAACTGGGCCCGATCTTCCTGTGTGCCGATGCCTGTGAGGCGGGGGGTGGCGAAGACATGCCCGAAATCCTGGCCTCCCCCGAATACATCGTTCGCGGCTATGGCGCGGATGATCGGATCGTCTATGGTACCGGCGGCGTGATTGCGACCGAAAGCATTCCCGCGCGGGCCAAGGCGCTGCTGGCCGACCCTGCCATCGCCTATGTCCATGTCCGGTCCGCGCGCAACAATTGCTATCAAGTCAGGATCGACCGGGCCTGACGTCCGACCAAAGCGCGCCCCTCCATGGGAGAGGCGGGGGCAAACCCGTTGGCCTAATGCGCCTCGGCCCAGTTCCGCCCCTGCCCCGCCTCGACCACCAGCGGCACTTTCAGGTCAACGACGGGGTGCGCTGCCCCTTCCATCACCTGCTTCGCTCGGGCAATCAGGGCAGACACGGTGTCTTCGGCCACCTCGAACAGCAGTTCGTCATGCACCTGCAACAGCATTTTGGCATCCATTCCGGCAATCGCGGCG
>CALRKX020000209.1:0-5044 GCA_943368305.1 Erythrobacter sanguineus | reverse complement strand
CAGGAAAAGGAGCCTACGGAGCCTTCATCGGTCGATTCAACAGGCCCGAAATGGCGTTTGCCAAGATGCTGGATGCGGACGATACGGGCCGGGTCAAGTGGTGGCTTCGCAATCCTGAAAGCGAAAAATGGGCCACGCGATTAATCCTTCCGACCGGCAAGCGGTTTTTTCCTGACTTCGTTGTCGGCATCAACGGGCGGCGCACCAAGGACAGCATCGCATTGGTCGAGATCAAGGACGACGGTGAAACCGGGCGACTGCATTCGGACAACAACGCCCTGAAAATCCGATCAGCACATGGGGAATACAAGTCGGTGTTCTGGACGTTCCGCGAGGCTGATGGCGTATTCCTGAAAGCGATCTGGAACCAGACCCGCAACCGCATTTTCTCAAGCGGGCCGTTCGAGATCGAGGATATGGTGCTGATCCAGTAGGAATAGTTCCGCTGCCATACTCGACACTTCCAGCCTCTCTGGGCTGATGCGAAGCGGACCCGTTGACCCTGCCGGTGCCGCGACGAGGTGGGCCGTATCAAGGCAGCGGTCGGATTTTTCTGCCCCGATCTGATCGACGGATACTGCCGCCCGCACAGCGCCGTTGCGGTGCGCTTTCAGGACTCATATCGGTTCGCGGCTGGGGGTCGGCAAGGGTCGGTTGTGGCGCGCCCTTGTGGCCGCTCTCAGGGGTGCTGACGCCCATATTGCGCCCCGTGGATTATCGCATCCATCGACGCGCCTCGGCCAAAACACCAGACGTAGTGCTGCGCTTCGTCCCGCCGCCCGCATCAGGCCATTGGATGCCGTTCGGCGACGATTTCCCCTCAGCATTGGACTGACAAATCCAATCCCCCTCACACCCCAATCCCGGTTCGCAATCGCGTTCACGGGCTGGCCTTCCCACATCTGCTATCCAAGGACATTCCACATGCAGAACTTCACCGCATCCACCTTCGCCCTGTCCATCGCCGACGAAATGATCTCGGCCCGGTTCGGCAAAACCTACGGCATCTACAGCTTCGACGCCTATCTTGGCTTCGTTGACCGCCGCGCAACCGCCCATCTCGACGACCACATGGCCCAGCGCGTCCGCGAGACGGCGGGGTTGCAGCGCCGCAAGGCCCGACTGCGGATCGAAAACTCGGCGACAGTCATCATCGCGGTGCCCATGAACGATGCTCACACCGGAGCTACGGTCTGGGCCGAGATCGAGTTCGGTATCTGGCTGAACCTGATCGAGATGGGCGCAGACGGTGCTTGGTTCTACGCCCACAAAGGAAAGGATCGGCGCTCCGGGCAGGTTCGGACGAATGCTCCTGTCGGATCGGCGACGACCAACAAGAACGTCACAGTCGCGCGGCTGATGGTCAACGCAAAGGCCGGGCAACAAGCGCGGACCCTTGATCGGAACCCGCTGAACCTGCGCGCGGCCAACCTCTATCTGATCGGTAACCTCGAAACCTGCGAAGGCCGGGTCGGCAGAGCCAAGACTGACAGCGCGGCGTTGCTGCACGAGCATACCACACTTCGGCAATCGCTGGCGGGTCAGAGCTACGGCTTCAACTGCGGCGAAGATCAATGAGTATGAAGGGGAAAACCATGATGGACATGCTGACGATCATCGCGGACGAGGCAATGCCGTCCAGCCACCCGCGCGCCGACGATCTGTTGCTGATCGGCGAGGACATGGCGGGCATCTTGGGCGGCTTGCTGGATGACCTCAAGGTGATCGACCGGGCGGCCCGAACAGGTCTCGTCAAAGACCCCGGGGCGATGATCGACGCCTTCTTCCGGCTGGCGGCTCAGGCCAACTGGATCGACGCACGGCTTGAACAGTATCATCAGGTCCGGGCCGATCTGGACGGCGAGGGCTATGCGCTGCTGGCGAAGGACGGGACCGGCATTCCCTACTTCGGCGCGGACGACTATGACGACAACGGCAACGACGAGGTGAGCGAGCAATGACAGCGGTGACGAAGATCACGGCACCGGCAATGGTTCAGGGGGCGGCGCTCGTCGCCCTCGACCGGATTGCCTTTGACGACGACTTCCGCTTCCGGGCAGGTGGCATCGACACGGCCCACAAGGCGGACCTTGCCAGCACGATCAGGAATACCGAGCGGGCACTCGATCCGGTCATGCTCTGGCAATCGGAAGGCCAGCCCGAAGGCGGCCAACTCGTGCTGCTGGACGGTGCGCACCGGATCGCGGCCTATCTGGCGGCAGGATGGTCGCAGCCGATCCCGGCGATGATCGTCACCTGCGACAGGCGGACGGCGCTAAGGGCGGCGCTTGCTGGTAATTCACGGCGCTCGCTGCAACTGACCCAAGCCGAACGGATGGATGCGGCATGGCGGCTTGTGCGGGAACCTGTCGAGCCGCGCTACAAGGTCCGCGAGATCGTCGTGGCGGCGGACGTTTCGGTGCGGACGGTCAAATACATGCGCGACCGTTTCAGGGTGATGCACGAGGACGGTATCGAGATTACGGGCCAATGGTCACGCGACCGGGCCAGCCTCGACATGACCGACGATCCGGGTTCGATGATGAGCGATGCCCAGCGCAAGGCCGAGATCAGCAAACTGGCGGGGGACCTTCGGGACCTTATCGACCGCAGGAAGCATCCCGAGCGGGCCATCCTGCGTGACAGTCAGGCCGTCGAAGAAGCTCTCTTTGAGGCTCTTGGCGATTCACGCATCAAGGGTATGTTCGACTACTTCTTCGGTGAAGCAGAGGACGCCGACGAATGGCTGGCGCTCTCGCAAGGCGGTAGCGATGTAGGCGAGCCGGACGAGGATCAAGAGCCTGAACCGGCCTTCTGACCTGCAAAGGGTGCATGTAGAAGGAGGGTGCATTTGCACCTTTTTGGCCGGATTATGCGAGCCACGGAAAGCAGGGGATCGGCTGCGGTCGGTCCCCCGGTGTCCTCTCAGGGTTCCGCATCTGGCAGCATCACGGACTCGATACAGGCCCGCATCTGCGCACCGGATGACCTCGCGATGTAGGACGACCTCGTGACGTTCTTCCTGTCCGGGACGTGGCCGACAATATCCTTGATCACCGCCTCTGTCTGTCCTGCACGGTCGGCTGCCGTAGCGAACCATCTACGGGCCGAGTGGAAGTTGACGAGGCTCCGGCGCTTCCCGTCTCGTTTATCATCCACCCCAAGGGCCAGCCGATAGCGCCGGAACCGCTTCCCGAAGGTGTCGCCGGGGTCTCTCTCGTCGGCAAGCTCATGGAACAGCCACGCCTTGCCCGGCTTGTCAGCCCCCTTGGCGTCCTTAAGGCGGCGCTGGACGATCTTCATTAGATCGGGGTGAACTGGCACCGGGCGGGCGGCAGCGTCGGTCTTGCCCTGCTGAATATCAAAGACCAGCCCGGCACCTTCGGGGCCTTCCCTGACTTCCTCGACCCACAATGTCAGCACTTCGGCCATGCGCATACCCGACAAGAGTGAAATGCGGATTGCGTCCGCGATCTGGCCTTCGTGGTCGGGGTCCATGCCGTCGGGGTAGGGTGCGTAGAGAAGGGTCTTGGCCTCTGCATCTGCGAAGGGCCGTTCTTCTTCCCGGCTGCCCCGCTCGACGCGCTTGCCATTGCGCTGGACCTGCTGCCCGTCCCAAGGCCACCCGGCATCCATCAGGGCTCCGGGGGGAAGATCGACGTGACCCCGTGCGGCCAGCCATCGCCAGTAACCCCGCAGGGCCGCAAGGTGCTTCTTCTGGGTCTGAGGGTGCATTTTGTCGATTGCCTCAGACACATACTTCCCGGCCTTCTTGCGGTCGATCCGGTCAAGGGTCAGGGCGGGATTCTGTTCGGCAGCCCACTTGGCAAACCGCCCGATGTTGCCACGGCGTTCCGAGACGGTCTTGGGCGCGAAGTCAGCGGCGGCAAGGTAGGTGTCCAGATGCGCGCTTACGTCTTCGCGCCCGTGAAGGGCATCCGCGAACGCAGCCGCCTCATCATCGCTCGTGAACCTTTCCATCGTGTCCTCTGCCGATTGAACGGCAGCCTCATACAGGCCGAAGCTGTCGTCCGGGCCGTCCTGTTGATGATCGACAGCGGCAGCAATGGCTTCCCTCGCAAGAATGCCTTGCTCCTTCGCGGACAACGCTGCTGCTGCCACAGTCTTGCCCGCCCGTATGTCGCGGAACATGGCGTCCGTGTCAGCTTCCAGCTCATCCCTGAGCCGCCTTGCAGCGCGCAGATCGGCCGTCTTGAGGTTCACCATGAAGGTGGCTTTGGGTTTGCCCGTGCGCGGGTCTTTGAAGACGGCACGGCATTTCGCCGGAATGTCCCGCTTGAACCACCACGTCAGCCCGCGAAGGTCCAATAGCCGATCTGGACCGTTACGTTTCGCCATCTTCATCGAACTCCGACCAATGGTTCCGACCAATAGATAGTCTATATTATGCAGCATTTCCAGCGGTTTCATGGGCTTATCCGCCTTGAGTGTCGATCCCCCTCTGCTCCACCAAAGACCTTCGTGAAATAGGGCCGCTGATCCGGCCATTTTTGTTGCCCCCCCCCCCGGCGTGATGTAAGATACCGGAATGTTTGGCCATTTTCCGGGGATTTCAGGTGATTGAGGATTTTGCCGTTTCGTTTTTGGGGGCATCGGAGTTGGCGCTTGTTTTGGCGCCTTTCGGGATCATTCTTCTCGGTGGTCTTGCCGCCTGGGCAACAGATCGGTCTGCCAAGGGCCTTTTGCGCGCGCCCTATTTCGCAATCTTCGGACTTGCTTCTATTGCTATGGCAGAGGTGCAGCATCTGATGGTGCAGTTCCTTTTTCCGTCGCTTGCGGGCGGGTATTTCTGGGCTGTGTTGGGCATGGTTGTACTGGCCCTTTTCCTTTATGGCTTCCTTTTGGCCCGAATGTCGGCTGCCCGGTCGCGCGATGGCTTCGGGAGTGGCAAATTCGCCCTGCTTTTCTTCGTCCCGCTTCTGGGCTTTGTGATGTTCTTCAAGCGATCAAAGGGCGACGTGTCTTTACCGCAGCTTGTGCTTCGCGGCCCGCTTGCCGCTGAAATGGGGGTATTTGTCGGGGC
>CALRKX020000208.1:0-5054 GCA_943368305.1 Erythrobacter sanguineus | reverse complement strand
AAGGGCCAGCCACAAGAGCCGCTGTTTCAGGCCGGGGCCGACAGCACCTTTGCCGTCTCGTCCAGCCGCAGAACCATATCCATGAGAAGGGCGGCAGGGTCAAGGTTGACCGCCTTGCCACGCCGCGCCCGCAGGCCAAGTGTCTGCGCAAGGTCGGCCCAATGCCGCGCTGCCCAAGGATCGGGCGACAGGCGGGCGATCAGCGCGGCCTCGCCGGGCGCGGCCTCTGGCGGGGTCTGGCCAAGGGTGCCCGCGCGGGCAAGGCGGGCCAGAAACAGGTCGATCAGGGTGACGATCAGTTCAAAGGTCGCCTCGGCGCCGCGTGCCCCCCCGGTTTCGGCCAGCGCAAGGGCGCGGGGGCGGTCCATCCGGGGCAGGGTGGCGAAAAGGTCCACCACGCGGGCATAAAGCGCCAGCCCTTCGTTATTGGTCATGCGGAACGCCTCGCCCACCGAACCGCCCGCCAGCTCGGCCAGCGCCGCGCGCTGTTCCGGTTTCACCGTGCCTCCGGCTTGGGTCAAGGCGTCGGACAGATCGACTGGTGACAGCGGGCCAAGGCGCAATTCGCGACACCGGCTGCGGATGGTGGGCAACAGGCGCGCGGGTTGGTGAGTGATCAGCAGCAGCGTCACCTTTGGCGGCGGCTCTTCCAACAGCTTCAGCAGGGCGTTGGCGGCCGAGGGGTTCATCTCGTCCACCGCATCCACGATGGCGACCCGTCTCCCACCATCGGCGGCCGAAAGTGCGAAGAAGTTCTTCATCTTGCGCACCTCATCCACCGTGATGTCCTGTTTCAGCCGCCCGCCCTTCTCATCATAGGGGCGACGCAGCAGGAACAGGCGCGGTTCGGACAGGGCGGCAAGGCGGCGTGGCACCGGCCCATCAGGCACGTCCAGCGTTTGGGGCAGCGTGTCGGGGGGCGAGGGGGCGAGCATGCCGTCGTCTTCTGGCATGGCCAGCAGAAAACGGGCGATCTTCCACGCCAGCGTTGCCTTGCCCACACCGCGCGGGCCACTGATCAGCCATCCGTGATGCAGGCGGGCAGTGTTGAACGCCTCGAGAAACTGCGCCTCGACATGGCTCTGGCCGAACAAATGCGGTGTATGGCGCGGATGCGGCGCGCCTTCGATACGGTCGGGTTCCGGGATATCGTCGCTCATCGCAGCGCCTGAAGGGCCAGCGCCAGCACATCGGCAGCAACGGCTTCGGGCGCACGGGCACCCACAACCACGCGGAATCGCGCAGGAAAGCGGCTGGCCAGCGCCAGAAAGCCGTCGCGCGCGGTTTCCTGCAAGCCAAGGCCCATGCCCTCGAACCGCAGTTCCTTGCCGGGGCGGGCGGTTGCGCGGGCCAGCCCTTCGGCGGCATCAATGTCGATCAGAAAGGTCAGATCGGGTTCGACCCCGATCATCAGATCATGCAGCGCATCGACCTTGGCGCGCAGATCGCCCCGGGTCAGGCCCTGATAGATCCGGCTGGAATCGGCAAAGCGGTCACAGATCACCACCGCGCCGCGCGCGATGGCGGGCAGGATGGTTTTTTCCAGGTGGTCGCGTCGCGCGGCGTTGAACAGCAGCAGTTCGGTTTCTGCTGACCAGCGGTCGGCATGACCTTCCAGCACCAGACGGCGGATCTCTTCCGCCCCCGGGCTGCCGCCGGGTTCGCGCGTCAGCACGACCTCGCGGCCCCTGGCCTGCAAGCTGGCCGCAAGCAGCCGGGCCTGAGTGGATTTTCCCGATCCGTCAATGCCTTCGAATGTCAGGAACAGGCCGGGCGCCCCCATCAGCTTGGCCCCCTCAACTTGCAGGGGCCGTGCCCAGATAGGTCGCCTGCAAATGCCTGATGGCGGTTTGCAACCGGGTGACAAAGCCCCCCATTGGCACATCTGCCTCAGCCACCAGCGGAATACGGTGTTCGGGCATGTCGGGCATGGTGATGACCAGTTCGGCCAACGTTGCCCCCTTGGCAACCGGTGCCTTGATCGGGCCGGTATAGACCACCTCGGCGGCAAGGCCTGCCTTGCTGGCCGCCGGGATCAGAAGGCGCACGTCCTGTGCGGGCACCAGCCCCACGGTCGCGGCCTCGCCCATGAACACACGGGCCTCTGCCAGCCGCTCTCCCTGCTTGGCCACGGTTTTCAGCGCGAACTGGCGAAACGCCCAAGAGGCGATGCGCTCTGCCTCTTCGGCGCGCTCTTTGTCACTCGTCATGCCCGAGACCGCGAACACGATGCGCCGCTCTCCCTGCTTGACCGAACCGACAAGGCCAAAGCCCGCCTCTTCGGTATGGCCGGTTTTCAGGCCATCGGCACCAATACCCAACTTGAGCAGGGGGTTGCGGTTGTTGGCATTGGCAGGCGCGCGGTTCTTGTAGTTGAATTCGGTCTGGCCGAAGACGGTGTAAAGATCGGGGTAGGTGTTGATGATGTGAACCGCCAGCAGGCCCAGATCCTTCATGCTCATCCGTTGACCGGGATCGGGCCAGCCGCTGGCATTGGCAAAGGTCGATTGTTCCAGCCCAAGGGCCAGACCGCGTTCGGTCATCTTGCGGGCAAATTCGGGTTCCGACCCCTCCAGCCCTTCGGCCACGACAACGCAGGCATCGTTGCCAGAGTTGATGATCATGCCGTGGATCAGTTCCTGCACAGTGGGCCGGTCACCCTGCTGTAAATACATGGTAGAGCCGCCCGCCGCCGTAAAACTGACCGCATGGGCGGAAACGCCGAAGGTGGTGTCCATCTGGACGCGGCCATCCTGAACCGCCTCGAACAGCATCTCGATCGTCATCAGCTTTGACATAGATGCAGGCGGAACCGACTCTTGCCCCGCCTTGTCCAGAAGCACGGTGTTCGTCGTCATGTCGTAAACCCAGGCATGGGTGGCCTTGGTTTCAAAGGCGCCGGCCGGAAAGGCCAGTGCCAGAAAGGCAACAAACAGGGTGCAAAGAAGGCGTGTCATGGGACGGTCCGTAGTTTTGTCAGCGTTTCAGCAGGTAGGCGTCCTTGAAGCCCGCCGACTTGGCTTTGGCCAAGGTCGCGGCATCGCCGCGCGTCGTGACCGACCACGAGCTTTTGCCTTGGGTCTTTTCCTCGCGGATGCTGGCGCTGACCCCGGCCTTGGCCAGTTGGTCAACCGCGCGCTTGGCATTCGCCTCGACCGAGAAAAAGCCGATCTGGATCAGGCCGCCCTTGGCCGCCGGGGCGGGGGCAGCGGGTTTGGCTGCAGGCGCCGGGGCCGCGACGGGCTGACCCTTGGGTGTGGGGGCCGCAGCGGGGGGCGTGCCGGGCTTGGCCCCGGGCGGCGGGGTGATGGTTTCCGTCGCCACGGTTTCCGAGGAATCGAGGATCGGCTTCTTGGCGTCGGGTGCCGTGGCTGCCGCCTCTTCGCGGCGCAGCGCCGTGACCGAAATCTTGCCGGGCTGGCCTGCAAGCATGCCAAGCGCATCGGCGGCATCGGAGGAGATTTGCAGCTTCGGCCCCGGATTGTCACGCTCGCGCCGGAACAGGCCGCCGATCACGAACTTGCCATTCGCCGGATTGCGCAGGATCACCCGCTCCGGGTCTTTGACATCGGGCGAGGCGACCCAGACGCCGCCAAGCGAAGGCCGTCCGTCCCAAAGGGCGGTATCGGTGACCTGAAACACCTGCGGTGCCTCGACATCGCGATCCACCAGCGTGACCGATTTACCGTTGCCCGCAGCCGTTGCGCTTCCCGCCGTGGCCGCCGCCTTGGAGCGCGAGGCGAAAGGCCCCACGCCGCTTTGACATCCGGCCAGTGCCGTCGCCAGCGCGGAAACAACAAGAATTCGCCCGATTGCCATGCCTGCCATTTGCTACCCCATGCGCATTCTGCCGACGCGCTTTGTTTCTTGAACCAAGGCCAAAGGCCGTTCCGTGCGCCATGATACAGGGCCATGGCGGTGCAGGGAAGGGCAACTCGGCCCGTGCGCGGAAAACACCGCGTGAAGGCGTGAAAGCTCGGACCTTTCAGAATCGTTTCCATTGCAGTATTCGGCCCCGACCTTGCGGGCGACGCGTTGCGGCAACCGGCAAGGACAGGAAGTGTGGCCGAGTGGTTTAAGGCTCTAGTCTTGAAAACTAGCGTGGGGGGAACCCCACCGTGGGTTCGAATCCCACCGCTTCCGCCAAATTAATCCGCACCGCAGAACGCACGCGACTCGTCGAAGCCGTGGTGGACAGGATCAACCTGATCATTCCGCGAACAGCCGACCGATGCGCATGGCACGAGATCGTGACACGCGCCTGAAATTATAGACCAATATCAATCATCTGCGGGGGGATGGTAGGCCCGGAGGGACTCGAACCCCCAACCAAAGCGTTATGAGCGCTCAGCTCTAACCATTGAGCTACAGGCCCCCGTTTCTGCCTATGCCACACCAAGCGGCGGGGTCAAGCGGGGGCGGGCGTTGCGCGCGGGGGCGGGATGGGCTATGGGCGCGCAAAGCGCTGCCATATCACTGCAAAAACCACGGGGGATGCCATGACGACGGGCCATAACGGGCTGACCTATGCCGATGCGGGCGTGGATATCGACGCGGGCAACGCGCTGGTCGAGCGGATCAAGCCCGCCGCCAAGCGCACCAACCGGACGGGCACGATGGGCGGACTTGGCGGCTTTGGCGCGCTGTTCGACCTGAAGGCGGCGGGCTATAACGACCCTATCCTGGTGGCGGCCACCGATGGCGTTGGCACCAAGCTGCGCATCGCAATCGATACCGGCAATGTCGATACGATCGGCGTTGATCTGGTGGCGATGTGTGTCAACGATCTGGTGTGCCAGGGTGCCGAACCCCTGCTGTTTCTGGACTATTTCGCCACCGGCAAGCTGGAGCTGGATCAGGCGACCCGCATCATCACCGGCATCGCAGCGGGCTGCGAGGCATCCGGCTGCGCCCTGATCGGGGGCGAGACGGCGGAAATGCCGGGTATGTATCACAAGGGCGATTTCGACCTTGCCGGGTTCGCCGTGGGCGCGATGGAGCGCGGGACCGATCTGCCCAAGGGCGTGGCAGAGGGCGATGTTCTCTTGGGCCTC
>CALRKX020000207.1:0-5067 GCA_943368305.1 Erythrobacter sanguineus | reverse complement strand
AGTATTTCGTCGATCTGACGCCGGGCAGCCCGCGCTATGGCTGTGTGAAACTGTCTACCAGCAGCCTGTTGACGGCCGGAAAATACGTTCACGGCGACTTTGACCTTTACGGCATCGTTCCGGCCACCACGCGCAGCCAGAATGTGGCCGTGTTCGAAACCCTGTCTGGCGAGAAACATTCGCGCAGCCCGGCGTTCCGCGATGTACAGATGTTCGTCAACAGCAAGATCGGCGCGCCGATGATCCTGCATGGTGAGCAAGACACCTATGCCGGCGAACATGCCGATGAGGGCATCGATGTGTTTGAACCTGACGGCAGCATCAGCGGCTGCGAAAACCTGGCCCAGATCGAATGGCTTTACGCGATCCGCTTCCGGGGCCGCAAACTTTTCACCAAATCGCAGCAACGCCATTTCGGTTATGACGGAAATGAGACGTTCGAAGGCTTCAAATGGGCGCTATGAGGCTTGGCAAGCGCCGATGAAAGCCCCAGATTGAAGACAGGAGGACCAAAATGCCCCTGCCCCATTTTCTTGCCCTGATCCTTGGCGTCATCGCTTTGGCCGGTGTGACGCTTGCCTTGGCCCACAGCCTTGGCCTGCCGCTGTTCTGGCTGGCCTTTGGTGCGCTGGGGCTGGCTGCCGTTGTGCGGGGCCTTGCGTGGCGCTAAGTGACGCGGAGCTGACCGAGACGGGTCTTGACGCCAGCCACAAGGGCCGCGTTCTGTTGCTGGCCTGCGGTGCCCTTGCGCATGAGGTGCTGGCCGTGATCCGCGCCAATGGCTGGACCCATCTGGATCTGCAATGCCTACCCGCCAAGCTGCATCTTTACCCCGATCAGATCACCGAGGCGGTCAAGGAAACCGTGGCGCAACGCCGCGATGACTATGACGCGATTCATGTTCTTTACGCCGATTGCGGCACCGGCGGGCAGTTGCAGGCAGCCTGCGACGCGATGGGGGTGCAGATGATCGCCGGGCCACATTGCTATTCGTTCTTCGAAGGCAACGACACCTTCGCCGCCCACCCCGACGAATTCACCGCCTTTTACCTGACCGACTTTCTGGTGCGCCAATTCGATGCGTTTGTCTGGAAACCCATGGGATTCGACCGGCATCCCGAACTGATTGCAATGATGTTCGGCAATTATGAAAAGCTGGTCTATCAAGCCCAGACCAATGACCCGGCGCTGGATGCCAAGGCGATGGACTGCGCGGCGCGTCTGGGTCTGGCTTATGAACGGCGGTTTACCGGATACGGCGATCTGGCCCCCTTCATCGCGCAGGCGGCGAGCTAAGGCCCGATTTCTACGAACTGATCTGGGTGCAACACAAAGGCCCGGAGGGTTCCTCCGGGCCTTTGTGTCTTACAACTCTTCCAGGGCAGCGGCGCGGCGACCCTCGGCCTCTCGGGCGGCCTCGACCTTGGCTTGCGCCCGGCGGCGCACCTCATAGACCGTCGCCATCACCAGTGTCATCAGGATCAAAAGCAACGCCAGCGCATTGATCGTGGGCGTAATCCCCGACCGCACCTTAGAGAAGACATAGACCGTCAGCGTGTTCTGGGTGCCGCGGGTGAAGAGCGTCACGTTGAAGTTTTCGATCGACTGGAAGAAGGCAATCGCCGCCCCTGCCCCCAGGGCCGGATAAAGATGCGGCAACAGGATGCGCCGCACCACCTGGGCATGGCTTGCGCCAAGATCCAGCGCCGCCTCTTCCAGCGCGGAATCAAAGCTTTGCAGCCGCGCCAGCACCAGCAGCATCACGAAAGCCGCGATATAGCTGACCTGCCCCAGAACCGACAGGTGCAGGCCCGGCGGGATATTGGCCTTGTTCCAGAACAGCAGAGTCGAAATCCCGATCACCGCCCCCGGCATCAGGATGGGGGCCACCATCAGCCCATAAAGTGCGGCCCTGACCCGACCCGAGATCGAGTTGATCAGGATCGCCGCCGCAGCCCCGATCGGCACAGCGATCACCACCACCGCCAGCGCCACCAGAATGGTATTGCGGAACGAGGTCCACATCACCTGATCGGCCAGCAATTGCTGGAACCAGGTCATGGTGAACCCCTTCCACGGATAGACCGAGGGCAGTTTGTTGTTGTTGAAGGCCGCACCGCCCATGATGGCTAGCGGCAGGAACAGATACAGCAGGAACAACCCGAAATAGAGGTTGAACAGGGTGTTGCGTGTCTTGTGCATGATCCTGCCCCCTTATTTCGCGATGTCAGACAGCTTGACCTTGAACAGCCACATGACCAAGGCCACGACAACCGTGCAAAGCAGGATGTACAGGAAGGAATAGGCTGCCCCCGTGTTCCAGTCCTGGCTTTCCAGCATCCATTGCTGGATGGTCTGAGTGAACCAGTTGGAATTGGTGGACCCAAGAACCGAAGGCACCAGCAGCGAGCCTGCCGACAACATGAACACCATGACCGAACCAGAGGCGATGCCGGGTTTGGCATGGGGCAGGATCACCCGCAGATGGGTTTGCCACCATTTGGCACCCAGGTCTTCCGATGCCTCGATCTGGTTGCGGTCCAGCGACTGGATAGAGCCATAGATCGGAAACAGCATGAACAGCACATAGGAATAGACCAGACCGATCACCACCGCGTCATAGCCGGTCAGCACCCCCTGTTGCCAGCGGATCGGCTTTTCCAGCAACCCGATCCCCACCAGCACCGCATTCAGCGGGCCATTAAAGGTCAGAATGATGTACCAGGCAAAGGCCCGCAGCGCCTCTGACACCCAGAGCGGGATAAACAAAAGCAGGATCATCGTGGGCAACGATTTCGGCTGCACCACCTTGGCCAGATAGTAGGCCAGCGGATAGCTGAGGGCGAAGGTGATGAAAGTCGCGATCATCGAATAGAAGATCGTGGACAGGAAGGTCTTGACGTTCAACGGTGCCTGCACCTCAAACCCAAACAGGTTCCATGGCGATGGATTGCGCAGGAATTTCGCATAGTTGTCCAGAGAATAGGTGTCTTTCGGCCCGCCGATTTCAGTCACCGGCAGATAGGGCCGGAACGAGGCCTCGAACAGCGTCAGGTTGGGCAGGATAACCAGCGCCAGCAGCCAGAAGGCAACAAGCGCCATGAAGGCAAAGGTCAGGGTGTGGCCATAACGGCGGAATAGATCCTCCATCGTTCAGCCTTTCGCCGACAGGGCATCGGGCAGAATGGCCGCGCGCGCCGGGTCGAACTGCATGAACATCTTCGATCCGTTGGCGGGCACCGTGGCCGAGCCATCGTTGCGGATCTCGGCCACAAGGGTCTGGCCGTTTTCAGCAACGCCATGCACCGCGATGAAGGCCCCTTCGAACGACACTTCGGAAATGGTGACCGGCACCGAATTTTCGGTGGCGGCGGTTTCTGCCAAAAGCGTGTGTTCCGGGCGGACGTAAAGCTTTACATTATCGCCGGTGGCCATCTCACCCAGCCGGGCGCGGAAGGTGCCAAGCGCGGTCTCATACCCCGCCACGCCCGAAGCCGGATTGCGCACAGTGCCGGTGAAGACGTTGTTTTCACCCACGAATCCAGCCACAAAGCCGTTGACAGGGTTGTTGTAGATGTCGCGCGGATCGGCGATCTGCTGGATGCGCCCCTGAGACATGACGCCCACGCGATCCGACATGGCCAACGCCTCGCCCTGGTCGTGGGTGATGTAGATGAAGGTCACGCCAGTGCGTTTTTGAATGCTGCGCAATTCGGCCCGCATATGCTGCCGCAGCTTGAGGTCCAGTGCCGACAGGGGTTCATCCAGCAGCATCACCGCCGGTTCCACCGCCAGCGCGCGCGCGATCGCCACCCGCTGTTTTTGCCCG
This sequence comes from Erythrobacter sanguineus, assembly GCA_943368305.1. Classification (GTDB taxonomy): domain Bacteria; phylum Pseudomonadota; class Alphaproteobacteria; order Rhodobacterales; family Rhodobacteraceae; genus Fuscibacter. Next base: position 1,238 of record CALRKX020000207.1, on the reverse strand, counting down.
CCCGACAACTGGCTGACCATCTTGTCGGCAGCACCGGGCAGCTCCACCAATTCCAGCAACTCTTCGGCCTTCTTGCGCCGCGTGGCTTTGTCCACCCCGCGCACCTCCAGCCCGAAGCTGATGTTTTCCCAGATCGGCATCAGCGGAAACAGCGCCAGATTCTGAAAGATCAGCGCGGTGGGCCGCTGGTTGGGGCGCAGGCCCCGCACATCCTTGCCGCCGATGCGGATGGCGCCCTGCGTCGGCTCGGTAAAACCCGAGATCATCCGCAGGATCGTGGTTTTGCCACAGCCCGACGGCCCAAGGAACGAGAAGAACTCGCCCGGCCTGATCGAGACATTGGCATTATCCACCGCGCGAAAGCTGCCGAAATCGCAGCAGACGTTTTCAAGATCAATCCCCGCACTCATAGGACCGTCTTCCCCCTGTCATTTTTGTTGTTATCGAAAGCCTAACCGAACCGTTGGCCCGCGCAATGGCTATAGCCAGATTGGTGCGCTTCATTCGTCCAGCCGCGACCGGGCTGCAATAAAACGCGCCGGGCCACGATGGGCCCGGCGCGCATTGGTTGTGTGGGGCCGATCAGGCCGATTTGTACTTGTCGGCGTATTCGCCGCGCTTGGCGATGAAATCGGCCGACTGGTCGGGCCACCACCACAGTTTGGCCAGCGCATCGTCGTTGAAGGTGCCGCTGTAATAGGCCGACACTTCCGGATCGAGCAGTTCGGCAGCGCCCTTTGCCACCGGGTTCGACGAGAAGGCGGTCGCCCAGCCTGCTGCGCCTTCGGGGGTCGAGACGAATTTGACGAACTCATGCGCCTGTTCGACGTTCACGGCGTTCTTCATCAGCACGAAACCCTGGTGCCAGGCAAAGGCGCCTTCGACCGGGGCAAGATACTTGTAGCCGTCCTTGCGCAGATTATAGCCGGTCGAATCCCAGTTCAGGCCCAGCGTGGCGCCATTGGCGGTAAAGCCTGCGTTCGCCTCGTTCTCGCCCGACCAGAACTGAACCACGTTGCCTTTGGCCTTGATGGCCTCGGCCAGCGCGATGTCCCAAAGCTGGACCATCTTGTCCATGTCGGTATAGCCGTCCATCCACGGGAAGGGCAGCTTGCCCTGCGCATCCAGCCAGCGCCCCATGGCAGCCAGCGTCGAGTGCGGGCGCACCACAACCTGGTTTTCCGGGTTGAACAGGTCCCCCAGCGACGGCGGGGTGGACAGCTTGGAATCGCCATCCT
>CALRKX020000206.1:0-5090 GCA_943368305.1 Erythrobacter sanguineus | reverse complement strand
CAGCATCGGCAGGGCAGCACGGCGGATGCGCGGCAGGTTTTCGCACAAAGGCAGCGCGAGGCTGATCGTCACCGGACCCAGCAAGAAGTGGACGAACTGCGCCCCTTCGAAATAGGTGGCATAGGGCGTGCCCGTCAGCCACAGCATCGGCGCCAGCAGGGCGACGGCGATCAGCACCGGATTGATCAGCGGCGCCCGTTTGGCGGCCCGTGCGCAGGCGTCACCTGCGGCATAGGCCGCCAGCGTTGCCGTCAGCCACAGCAGCGGGCCACGGGACAGATAGCTCCAGATCTCGGCGAAATCAGTCATCGCGGTTCCCCGTCAGCCGCGCGACGGCAGCAAAAGTCAGCGCCCCCACCGCGATGGCCAGAACGGTGGAGCCCAGCAGCGCCAGAAACAGCGGCCCGCCTTGCGCGCCAAGAATTGCAGCGTGACCCACAACCCCCACCCCGGCCGGAACAAACAAAAGCGACATATTCGCCAGCAGGCCGCGCGCCAGTGGGCTGACCAGCGCCAGAAGACGGGGCGACAGGCGCAGGGCCACAACCATCAGTACCATGCCCAGCACCGGCCCCGGCAAGGGCAGACCAAGGGCGCGGACGGTGGCCTCTCCGGCAAGCTGGCAAAGCAGAATGGCAAGAAGGGCATGGATCATGGCAGGGCTACCCCTTTGCGAAAGGTGATCGAGGTGGGCCGGACATGGCCCGCATGGGTGCTGCGCCCGGTTTCAGAAAACCCCAGGGCACGGAACGTAGCCTGATTGTCAACCAACTCGACGCGAGTCTGCAACTCGACTGCGGGCAGCCCAAGGGCAACGGCCCGGCGGCAGGCATGATCAATCAGGGTCCGTGCCAACCCCTTGCCGCGATGCCCGGCAGAAACCGCCAGCTTGCCCAGATACAGACAATCTGCCTTTGGCGTCAGCACCATGCAGGCAATGGCGGGTCTGCCGATGGCCCAGACCTCGGCCATTTCCGCCTGCCGGGCCAGATCGGCAACAGTCAGATGGTGCATCGACGAGGGCGGGTTGATCCGCCCGTCCATATAGGCAAATTCGGTCTGGATCAGGTGCAGGACGGGCGCGAAATCGGCCGTCGGATCAAGGCGGTGGAGCTTCGTCAATGGGGCAGCCCATCTGACAGGTGCAGCCAGGGCAGGCGTTCAGCCCAGAAATAGTGGCGGGTGGGCGTGAAGGCTTCGGGCAAGTCCAGCGTGGCTGCGAAAAAGTGCCTTTCGCCCGGAAAGCGGGCGGAGCGATAGCTGATCTGCGTGCCGCAGCGTGGGCAGAACTGGCGGACAGTTCCAGCGGACGATTCGTATTCGGCAGGCGTCAGACCAAAGACCTCCCAGCCGCCATCGGCCATGCCGAAATAGGAAGTAAAGGGCGATGCAGTGGCGCGTCGGCAGCTTTCGCAATGGCAATGGCCCTGCCACAGCGGCGGTTCTGTGCAGCGATACATCACGGCACCGCACAGGCAGCGGCCGGCAAAGGGCGGGGTCATCAGGCACCTCCTGACATTATCGAAGGTCAAAGCTGCCGGTTTCGCAAGGCCCATTTATGCAGGGCAGGCCATTCTGCCCGCAACATCTTGGGGATAACAGGCAAAGGCTTGCCATATACTGAGGGCCGCCAGTTGACTCATGCCGCTGGGCACAGGACGATACCAGCCTTGCCAGAAAGGATTCCCTTGCGCTTTTCCCGCCTGCGTCTGAACGGCTTCAAAAGCTTTGTCGATCCCACGGATCTTGTGATCCATGAGGGGCTGACAGGTGTGGTCGGGCCGAATGGCTGCGGCAAGTCGAACCTGCTGGAAGCGTTGCGCTGGGTCATGGGGGAAAACCGCCCTTCGGCCATGCGGGGCGGTGGGATGGAGGACGTGATCTTCAACGGCGCCGCAACGCGGGGTGCGCGGCATTTTGCCGAAGTCGCGCTGCATCTGGACAATGCCGACCGGCTGGCGCCGTCGGGGTTCAACGAGGCCGACACGATCGAAATCATTCGCAGGATCACCCGCGATGCCGGGTCCGCCTATAAGCTGAACGGCAAGGAATTGCGCGCGCGCGATGTGCAGATGCTGTTCGCCGATGCCTCGACCGGGGCGCATAGCCCGGCGCTGGTGCGGCAGGGGCAGATCTCGGAACTGATCAACGCCAAGCCCAAATCGCGCCGCAAGGTGCTGGAGGATGCTGCCGGGATCGGCGGGCTTTATCAGCGGCGGCATGAGGCCGAACTGAAACTGCAGGGTGCCGAACAGAACCTGTTGCGCGTCGATGATGTGCTGGAACAGTTGGCGCAGCAATTGTCCATCCTGACCCGGCAGGCAAAGCAGGCGGCGCGCTATCGCGAAATTGGCGAGGAACTGCGCAAGACCGAAGGCATGCTGCTGCTGCGCCGCTGGCGAGAGGCCGATCTGGCGCGCGAAGAAGCCGAAGGTCAGTTGCGCCAGCGCTTGGTGCTGGCCGCGCAGGCCGAGGGCGCAGTGCGGGCCGCCGCCAAGGCCCGCGAAGGGGCCGAGGATGCCCTGCCCCCCCGGCGCGAGGAGGAGGCGATTGCGGCAGCCATCCTGCAACGGCTGATCGTCAGCCGCGACCAGTTGTCCGACCAGGAGGCACAGGCGCGGCAGCGGATCGAGGCTCTGCGGGGCCGGATTGTCGAACTGGACCGCGATGCCGAGCGTGAGGGCGGGCTGAACCGTGACGCGGGCGAGGTGATCGAGCGGCTGGACTGGGAGGTCGAGCAGCTTTTGCGCACCCATGAGGGGCATGAAGTGCGGCTGGCCGAAGCCGCCGAAATCGCGAGGGAGGCTGGGGCAAATCTGTCAGACCGCGAAACCGTGATGCAGGCGGCCACCGAAGATTCGGCGCGCTTGGTTGCGCGGCATCAGTCGGCGCAGCGCTTGTTGGCTGATACCAGGGCCACGTTGACCCGGGCCGAGACCGAGGCGGCGCGGGCGACGGCGGCGGTTTCGGTTGCGCAAGATGCGCTGGCAGCATCGGCAGAGGCGCAGGCCCTGGCCGAAGAGGCGCGCGAGGATGCTGCGGCGCAGGCGGAAGAAGCCGACACCTTGTTGGCGCAAGCCGAAGACGCCCGCGCCGAGGTGCAAGGCCGCGAGGCCGACGCCCGCGCCATGCGCTCCGAAGCCGAGGGCGAGGCCAATGCCTTGCGCGCCGAGGTGCAGGCGCTGACCAAACTGGTGTCACGCGAGGCGCAGTCTGGCCATCAGTTGATTGACCGGCTGGAGGTGGAGCCGGGTCTGGAACTGGCGTTGGGGGCCGCGTTGGCCGATGATCTTCGGGCACCAGAGGTGGGGGCAAAGGATCGGTCGGGCTGGGTGGAATTGCCCGGCTATGATGAAGCGGCACGGTTGCCCGGCGGTGTGGCTCTGGCGGCCTTTGTCAAGGCTCCGGTCGTGCTGGCACGGCGCCTGTCGCAGATTGCGCTTGTCGGCCGGGATGAAGGCCCGGCCTTGCAGGCAGGCCTGCGGCCCGGCCAGCGGCTGGTCAGCCGCGAGGGGGACCTGTGGCGCTGGGACGGGTTGCGCACCGCGGCCGAGGATGCGCCGCAGGCCAGCGCCCTGCGCCTGCAACAGTTGAACAAGCTGACCCGCCTCAAGCGCGATCTGGAAGAGGTGGCCGCCCGTGCAACCGGCGCGCGTCAGGCACATGAGGCGTTGCAGGCCCGGCTGGCCGATCTGGCCCGCGCCGACCAGTTGGCCCGTGACGCCCGCCGCGCCGCCGATGCCCGCGTGGCCGAAACCAACCGCGCGGCGGCCAAGGCCGAGGCCGACCAGTCCATCGCCGAGGGTAAGCTGGAGGCCGCCCGCCTTTCGGTTGCCCGCTATGACGACGATATGGCCGAGGCGCGCGAGCGGCTGGAAGAGGCGACCGTCGCGCTGGAGGATCTGGGCGATCTGGAGAGTGCGCGGGCTGAGGTGGAGGCCGCGCGGCAAGCCGTGGAGGCTGCCCGCATCGCCATGATGTCGCGCCGTGCGGCACATGACGAATTGCGCCGCGAGGGCGAGGCGCGGGTGCGCCGCCGGCAAGAGGCGCAAAAGGAACTGTCGGGCTGGAAGTTCCGGCTGGAAACGGCGGCCAAGCGGATTGCCGAACTTGCCGCGCGCCGGGCCGAAACCGAAGAGGAACTGGCCGAGGCCAGCGCCGCCCCCGAAGAGATTGCCATCAAGCGCGAGGAACTCTCTGACGCCATTGCCGAGGCCGAGGCCCGCCGCACCGGGGCAGCCGAGACACTGTCGCTTGCCGAAGCCGCGCTGCGCACCGCGCGCGACACCGAACGCGAGGCTGAGCGGCTGGCCGGTGAGGCGCGCGAAGGCCGCGCCCGGTCCGAGGCGCGGGCCGAGGCGGCGCGCGAAACCGCGACCTATGCGGTAGAGCGGCTGCGCGAGGAGATGGGCGCCTCTCCGGGTGAGTTGATGGACGGGATGCGGCTGGACCCCGACAAGATGCCGCCTGCCGACCATCTGGATACCGAGGTGCAGCGCCTGAAACGCCAGCGCGAGGCGCTGGGGGCAGTCAACCTGCGGGCCGAGGAAGATGCCGCAGCGATCGGGGCGGAATATGACGCGCTGCTGAAGGAAAAACTTGATCTGGAAGAGGCGATCAAGAAGCTGCGCGGCGGGATCAATGGTCTCAACCGCGAAGGGCGTGAGCGGCTTCTGACCGCGTTCGAACAGGTGAATGCCAATTTCGGCCAGTTGTTCACCCATCTGTTCGGCGGGGGCGAGGCGCGTCTGGTTCTGGTGGAATCCGATGACCCGCTGGAGGCGGGGCTGGAGATCATGGCGCAACCGCCGGGCAAGCGGCTGTCCACCCTGTCGCTGTTGTCGGGGGGCGAGCAAACGCTGACCGCACTGGCGCTGATTTTCGGCGTGTTCCTGGCCAACCCCGCCCCGATCTGTGTGCTGGACGAGGTGGACGCCCCCTTGGACGACGCCAACGTGACGCGGTTCTGCGACCTTCTGGACGAGATGACGCGCCGCACCGATACCCGGTTTCTGATCATCACCCATCATGCGGTGACGATGGCGCGGATGGACCGGCTGTTCGGCGTCACCATGCAGGAACAGGGCGTC
>CALRKX020000205.1:0-5090 GCA_943368305.1 Erythrobacter sanguineus | reverse complement strand
CTTTTCTCAGATCGGCTCTGAATCGGGGTGGCGCGCGGCAGAGACCTCGGTCACGAAATCCGAGGCGGAAAAGCGTGGCATCGATCTGAAATTCGCCGATGCCCAGCAAAAACAAGAAAACCAGATCAAGGCCATCCGCGGGTTCATCGCGCAAGGCGTGGCCGCGATCCTTGTTGCGCCCGTCGTTTCGACCGGCTGGGACGAGGTGCTGGGCGAGGCCAAGGAAGCCAATATCCCCGTGATCCTGCTGGACCGGGGCGTTGACGCCAGTGCCGATCTTTACCTGACAGGCGTTGCCTCTGATCAGGTCAAGGAAGGGGCGGTTGCGGGCAAATGGCTGATCGATACCGTGGCTGGCAAGGATTGCAGCGTTGTCGAACTGGAAGGCACTGTCGGCTCCTCCCCGGCCATCAACCGCAAGAAGGGCTTTGATGACGCCGTTGGTGCCACGGCGAATATCAAGGTGATCCGCAGCCAGACCGGCGACTTTACCCGCGCCAAGGGCAAGGAAGTCATGGAAGGCTTCCTCAAGGCCGAAGGCGGCGGCAAGTCCATCTGCGCCGTCTATGCCCACAACGATGATATGGCGGTGGGCGCAATTCAGGCCATCAAGGACGCTGGCCTGAAACCCGGCAGCGACATTCTGGTGGTGTCGATCGACGGCGTGCCGGATATTTTCTCGGCCATGGTGGCGGGCGAGGCGAATGCGACGGTTGAACTGACGCCGAACATGGCAGGCCCGGCGTTTGATGCGCTGGATGCCTATCTGAACGGCGGCACCGTACCGGAAAAGGCGATCATCACGGAATCGAAGCTGTTCACGCAGGCCGATGATCCGCAGGGCGAGTATGACCGCCGCAAGGGTCTGGGCTACTGATGCCCCATCGCCGGGGCCGGCTCACCGGCCCCGGATTGCTTTTTGAACCGCCCCGGCGTGAACTGCGGGTGGAGGAAATCGGAAGATCGGGGGGATCGGGCGATGACGGCACAGGAGGCGGGCGCGCTGCTGGAAGCGCGGGGGATCGTCAAGATCTTTGGTCAGCACCGCGCGCTGGACGATGTGAGCTTTGCCCTGCGCGCGGGCGAGGTTCATGCCCTTCTGGGCGAAAACGGCGCCGGAAAATCCACCCTGATCAAGATTTTGACCGGCGCCTATCGCCCCGATGGTGGCGAGGCGCTGCTGCAAGGCGCGCCAGTTTCTTTCCGCGACCCCCTTCATGCGCAAAGCCACGGCATTGGCACGGTCTATCAAGAGGTCAACCTTCTGCCCAACCGCTCGGTGGCGGAAAATCTGTTTCTGGGTCACCAGCCGACCCGCTGGGGCCTGATCCGGCGCAAGGAAATCGAGGCGCGGGCACAGAAGGTTCTGACCACCTACGGCCTTGATATCGACGTGAGAGAGGAGCTTTCGTCCTTTTCGGTGGCAATCCAGCAGATCGTGGCCATTGCCCGTGCGGTCGAACTGTCGGGCAAGGTGCTGGTGCTGGACGAACCCACCGCCAGCCTTGACCGCAACGAGGTGGAGCGCCTGTTCGATGTGATCCGCAGCCTCAAAGCTCGGGGGCTGGGCATCATCTTCATCACCCATTTTCTGGATCAGGTCTTTGCGCTGGCTGACCGCGTGACGATCCTGCGCAATGGCCGCAAGATCGCAACCCAGGCGCTGGCCGAGGTCAGCACCACCGATGTCGTCCGCATGATGCTGGGCAAGGATGTGGCGTTCGACCACCACCTGACCGGGCTTGCCGGTGCAAGCCATGGCGCGCCCTGTGTCAGCTTTGCCGGTCTGGGCCGCAAGGGCAGCGTCGCGCCCTTCACGCTTGATGTGCATGAAGGCGAGGTGGTGGGCGTTGCCGGCCTGCTGGGCTCTGGCCGGACCGAGATGGCGCGGCTGATGTTCGGCATCGATCCCGCCGACAGTGGCCAGATCACGGTGGACGGCAAGCCCGCAACCATTCGCAATCCGGCGCAGGCCGTGGCTGCCGGTTTCGGCTTTTGCCCCGAGGATCGCAAGCTGGACGGGATTTTCGGCGAATTGTCAGTGCGCGAGAACATCATCATCGCCTTGCAGGCAAAACTGGGCTGGTTTCGCGCCCTGAACCGCGAAGACCAGATCGACCTTGCCGGGCGCTATGCCGATGCGCTGGATATTCGTGCCGCCAACCATGACATGCCGGTGAAACTGCTGTCGGGTGGCAATCAGCAAAAGGTCATTCTGGCGCGCTGGCTGGCGATTGACCCCAGTTTCCTGATTCTGGATGAACCGACACGCGGCATCGACGTTGGCGCCCATGCCGAAATTGTGCGCACCATCAACCGCCTGCGAGAAGAGGGGCTGGGGCTGTTCGTGATCTCGTCCGAACTGGATGAGGTGGTGGCCTATTCCAACCGCGTCGTCGTCATGCGTGACCGCCAGATGGTGGCGGAACTGACCGGCGCTGATGTGGCGCCCGACCGCATCGTGCAGGCCATTGCCGGAACGCCCGTGGCGCAGGTGACACAATGACCCGCCCCACCGCCCAGATCCACCCCGCCCCGCAGCCCCCTGCCCTGCGCCATCGCAGCGTGACGGCGGCGCTGCTGCGGCCGCAATTCCTGGCATTGCTGGTCTTGCTGGGAATAAACTGGCTGCTGTTTCCCGGCTTTTTCAACATCACATGGCAAGACGGCCGCCTGTTCGGCAGCCTGATCGACGTGCTGAACCGCGGCACGCCAGTGGCCATTCTGGCCATCGGCATGACGGCGGTGATCGCGACCAAGGGCGTCGATCTGTCGGTTGGCGCGGTCATGGCGATTGCCGGGGCCACGGCGGCGGTGATGGTGACCACCGGCCATTCTGCAGTGCTGGCGGTGGCGGCGGCTTTGGCCACGGGGCTGCTGTGCGGGCTGTGGAACGGCCTGCTGGTCACCACCCTGTCAATCCAGCCGATCATCGCCACCCTTGTGCTGATGGTCGCCGGGCGCGGACTGGCGCAACTGGTCACCGAAGGCAGCATCGTCACCTTCACCGACCCTGTGCTGATCTTCATCGGCACAGGGTCGGTGGCGGGCCTGCCGACGCCGGTCGTGCTGTTGATCGCATTGACGATTCTGACCACGCTGGCGGTGCGGCGCACCGCGCTGGGATTGCTGATCGAGGCGGTGGGCATCAACCGCTCTGCCGCGCGGTTTGCAGGCATCAAGGCCAGCGCGCTGCTGCTGGTGGTCTATGCCTTTGCCGGCCTGTGCGCGGCACTGGCCGGGCTGATCGTGGCGGGTGACATTCGCGGGGCAGATGCCAACAACGCGGGCCTTTGGCTGGAGCTGGATGCGATTCTGGCCGTGGTTGTGGGCGGAACCTCGCTTTTGGGCGGCAGGTTCTCGATTCCGATGTCGGTGATCGGCGCCATGATCATTCAGGCCATGAACACCGGCATCCTGATTTCCGGCTTTTCTCCCCAGTTCAACCTGGTGGTCAAATCCGCCGTCATCATCCTGATTCTGGTGCTGCAGTCGCCCTTTGCCGCCTCGTTCGTGCAGCGCCGTCGGCTGAAGGCGCCACCCAAGGCCCCACAAGGAGACCGCGCATGAACCGTTCGCTTCGCCCGTTGGTGGCAACGGCCGCGATCTTTCTGCTGGCCTATCTGGTGGCGGTTGCCCAATTCCCGGCGATGGCTTCGACCCGTGTGCTGGGCAATTTCCTGACCGACAATGCCTTTCTGGGCATCGCGGCGGTTGGGATGACCTTTGTCATCCTGTCTGGCGGGATTGACCTGTCGGTCGGCGCGGTGATCGGGTTTACCACCGTGCTGATCGCGGTTCTGGTGATGTGGGCGGGGCTGCATCCCTTGCTGGCCTTTGCCATCGCGCTGATCGTGGCGGCGCTGTTCGGCGCGGGCATGGGAGCAGCGATCCATTTCCTGCGGGTGCCCAGCTTTATCGTCACGCTGGCCGGAATGTTTCTGGCGCGCGGTGCGGCCTCGGTTCTGTCGCCTGACAGCATCGGGATCAAACACAGCTTTTATACTGCGGTTTCAAAATCTTACCTGCTGATGCCGGGTGGGGGGCGGTTGTCTGTGGTGGGCATCATGATGCTTCTGGTCTTCCTTGCCGGGATCATCATTGCCCACCGCACCCGCTTCGGATCGTATGTCTATGCGCTGGGCGGCTCGGAAACCTCTGCGGCGCTGATGGGGGTGCCGGTGGCGCGGACGACCATTCTGATCTACACGCTGTCATCGACGCTGGCTGGCCTCGCGGGGGTGGTGTTTTCGCTGTACACCTCTGCCGGGTATTCGCTGAATGCGCTGGGGGTAGAGCTGGATGCGATTGCCGCCGTGGTGATCGGCGGAACACTGCTGACGGGGGGCTATGGGTTGGTGGCGGGCACCTTCATTGGCGTGATGCTGCAAGGGCTGGTGCAGACCTACATCGTCTTTGACGGCACCCTGTCCAGTTGGTGGACCAAGATTGTCATCGGGGCACTTTTGTTTATGTTCATCCTGCTTCAGCGGCTTTTGCACTCCGCCGGACCTCGCCGCAGAAAGAGACTTTGGACCGCATGAGATGAGCGAACCCGGAAGCCTTATCCGAACGCTCTCCGGGCGGCAGGCGGCAAGGAACTACCATTCTTACGTCATCAACGAGGTTGGTGCAGCCATCGTCAGCGGAGCCATGGCTGTGGGGTCGATCCTGCCCGGCGATGCCGAGATGATGGAGCGTTTTGGCGTCTCGCGCACCGTGCTGCGCGAGGCGTTGAAAACGCTGGAGGCCAAGGGTCTGGTCGAGGCGCGGGCCAAGGTGGGCACCCGCGTTCTGCCGCAGGCGCGCTGGAACCTGTTTGACCGACAGGTGCTGCTTTGGGTGCTGGAAAGCGTGCCCTCCCCCGCCTTTCTCGCCGCTTTCAACGTGGTGCGCCGGGGCTTGCAACAAGAGGCGGCCGCGCAGGCCGCGCTGCACCGCGAGGCCGAGCATATCCGCCTGCTGCGCTATTGGCAGAACCAGCGGCAGGTGATGAGCCACCAGCCAGAACCCTTTGCCATGGCTGAATTCGAGCTGCACCGCGTGATCTGCGAAGCTTCTGCCAATCCCTTCATCCGCGCCGCTTCGGG
>CALRKX020000204.1:0-5093 GCA_943368305.1 Erythrobacter sanguineus | reverse complement strand
GTACATCTCAGAGATTGTGGCGGCGTCCTGTTCGGCCTGGGCGGGCGAATAGACATAGCGCGATTTCGACTGGACGATGCCGGAAAGCTGTTCGTCCTTGATGCGCTTGTTGCCTTCGAAATCCACCACGTTGACCATGGGGTATTCCTTGACCACCACCTTCAGCGTGCTGCCCTGCGGCACCAGTTCAACACTTTCGAACAGGCCAGAGTTCACCACGCGCTGATAGGCGTCGTTCAGTGCACCTGCCGAGACCGCGCCGCCCTTGCCGATTCCCAGATACGAGATGATCGTGGCGGCATCGACCCGGCTGTTGCCTTCGACCGAGACGTTGGAAAAGCTGTAGGCCTGCGCATGGGCCATATTGAAGACCGGCGCGCAAATCGCTGTGCCGGAAAGCAGAATTGCCACAAGGGCGGGGCGAAGGATTGCCCGGTTGCGCGGTTGCCCCGTTTGTTTCGCAGCAATGCCCATAAGTTGACCCCGGCCTTACAAAATCCTGTGTCCCTGACTAGCCGGAACTACAAGGCTTGTCAAAAGGCAGAGGCCGCAGAACGCGGCCCCGGTGCATCATTATGAATTATTCTGTGGATAATCCGCCGCAGTTGCCGCGGTTACATGCCCATCAGGGCAGAGCCAAGGAACCCACCGGCCAACAAGCCGACCACAATTGTGCCCAGCGTAAAGATCACATCCCAGTTCAGGCGAACCAGCAGCGAAAGCCCACGATAGCCTTCCATGACCGTTTGCATGGCATCCTCCGTCAGTGCGCCCGTCATGGCGCGCATTCCACAGGATTAAAGAAAAATTGTGGCACCATTTTGGCACCTAGCAAGACAGGTCGTTGGTCAGCGCAAAAGCCATGAACGACAGCACCACCGCCAGCCCCACCGTCATCAAAAGCCCCAGAATGCGGGCGGAGGGTGGCCGGCCCGTAAGCGCCTCATACACATGAAAGACCAGATGACCGCCGTCCAGCACCGGAATCGGGAACAGGTTGATCAGCCCGATTCCCAAGGACAGCGTGGCCAGAATCGACAGGAAATCCATCGGGCCGGACCGCGCGGCATCGCCCAGAACCTCGGCCATGCCGATGGGGCCGGAAATGTTGCAGCGCGAAATGGCGCCGGTGACAACATGCCACAGGCCAGACAGCGACGATTTCGCCACCATCCAGCTTTGCTGCGACGCAAGCTTCACGGATTCGACCGGCCCGGCATGGCGCAGTTCCGGCTCGATCATCAGGCCACCCGACAGGCCCAGCAGCCAGCGGGTCTCAAACCCGCCATCGGCCAAGGGCATGTCGCGCCGCTCTGGCGTCAGCGACAGGGTGATCTGCTGGCCCGCGCGCCAGATCACCAGATCAACCGGCTTGCCGCCTGATCCGCCGACCGTATCGCGCAACTGGTCAAAGGTGAAAACCGGATGGCCCCCCGCTTGCAGCACCACATCGCCCGCTTGAATCCCCGCCTTCATCGCCGCCGAAGTGGGCTGCACGCCCTTGACCAAGGGCGGCATCGGATGTGGGCCTTGCACCTCAACCGTCTGGCCCGCGCGCTCTACCTGATAGGTCACGGCGGGGGCTGCGGGCAACTTGTCGGCCACCGATGCAAATGCCTCCAGATCCGGGGTTGGCTGACCGTTGACCGACAGGATGCGGTCGCCGACCACAAGGCTTGGCTCGTCAAACGGATAGGCGGGCAGTTTGCCGATGATCGGGTTGCCGGTCGCAATCCCCTGCCACTGGATCATGCCGACAAAGACCGCCAGCGCCAGGATGAAGTTGAAGATCGGGCCCGCCGCAACCGTTGCCGCGCGCGCCCACAGCGGGGCGCCGTGCATGCTGTGGCGCCGCTCTTCCGCCGACAGGCCCGCCATGGTACCCGCGTCCTGCCCCGATGCCGCGTTGCTGTCGCCCAGGAACTTCACATAGCCGCCAAGGGGAATCGCTGCCAGTTGCCATTGGGTTCCGCGCTTGTCGCGGCGTTTGAACAGCACGGGGCCAAAGCCCAGGCTGAACACCTCGGCATGAATGCCGCACCAGCGGCCGACGATGTAATGGCCATATTCATGGACCGCGACGATGATCCCCAGCGCAATCACAAAGAACGCGACGGTCCAGCTTAGCCCGCCCACACGCGAAAGAATGTCACTCAGCACCCGTCAGCCCCCTGCCCGTCCTGTCGCCAGCTCTGTGGCGTGTCGTCTTGCGAGTTGGTCCATCGCCAGCACATCCTCAAGACCGCTCGCGGCATTTGCAAGGCACGTTTCCGACACAAGCCTGTCAAGCGTATCCTCGACCACCGCCGCCATGTCCATGAAACCAAGCCGGTTTTCCAAAAACCAGTCCAGCGCGATTTCCTTGGCGGCGTTAAACGCCGCCCCGGCCAGCCCGCGCGTCGCCATCACGTCCCTTGCCAGGCGCAACGCCGGATAGCGCGCCGGGTCCGGCTCTCGGAAGGTCAGCTTGCCAAGGCGCGCAAGGTCAAGCCGCGCCACCGGCAGGGCGGCGCGTGTGGGCCAGTTCAGGGCATAACCGATCGGGTGGCGCATGTCGGGGGTGCCCAGATGCGCCATTATCGCGCCATCGCGAAAGCCGACCATCGAATGGATGATGGATTCTGGGTGCAGGATCACCTCTATCTGATCGGGATCGACGCCAAAGAATTCCCGCGTCTCGATCACCTCCAGCGCCTTGTTGAACATCGAGGCCGAATCGATGGTGATCCGCCGCCCCATCGCCCAGTTGGGATGCGCCAGCGCCTCTTCCACTGTGGCATGGGCCAGCCTGCTCATCGGCCAGTCGCGCAAGGCCCCGCCCGAGGCAGTCAGGATGATCCTCTCTACCGCCGAAAGGTCTTCGCCCACCAGCGCCTGAAAGATCGCGGAATGTTCGCTGTCCACCGGCAGGATGGTGCCGCCATGGGCCTGCGCCGTGGCCATCAGCAATTGCCCGGCGGTGACAAGGCTTTCCTTGTTGGCCAGCGCCAGCGTCGCCCCGGTTTGCAGCGCCCGTATCCCGGGAACCAGACCGGCGGCCCCGACAATCGCGCTCATCACCCAATCGGCGGGGCGGCTGGCGGCTTCGGCAATCGCCTCTGCCCCGGCGGCCACGGCAATGCCGGTCCCGGCCAGACGGTCGGCCAGATCGGGCAGGCAGGCGTCATGCGCCGTCACAGCAATGACGGCACGCAGCGCAACGGCCATTTCGGCCAGCCGCGCGGTGTTCTGCCCCCCGGTCAGGGCAACGGTGTGGAACGCCTCCGCCCCACCCTGCCTCATCAGCAGATCAAACGTGCTTTCGCCAACCGACCCGGTGGCGCCAAAGACCGAGATGCGCCGCATCCGCTAGCCCCCGAAGCCCACGGGCAACTGGATGATCCGGCCCAGAATCATCACCGCAACCATCGCGCCGGTCAGCGCATCGAACCGGTCCATCACGCCGCCGTGGCCGGGGATGAGGTGAGAGCTGTCCTTCACGCCCGCGCGCCGCTTGATCCAGCTTTCGGCGATGTCGCCCATTTGCCCGGCAAAGGCGACGATGGGCGACAGGATGATCAGCAGCGGCTCACCCCGCCCGATGGCCACGAACAAGACACCGACCCCCAGCGCGCCGATCCAGCCCGCAACGGTGCCCGACCAGGTTTTCTTGGGGCTGATCGCGGGCCAGAATTTCGGCCCGCCCATGGTGCGGCCGACGAAATAGCCCATCACATCGCTGGCGATGACAACGCCGATCAGCCACAGGATCGCCTCGGTTCCCGCCTCATCGCGCAAAACGAACAGACCGTGCCCGGCCACCAGAATTGCCGCCGCAAGGGCCGACGTGGCGACAGGGTGAATGCGCGGCGTCACCGCAATGGCACCGATCACAAAGGGAAACACCCACCACGACGGCACCGAGGGCCAGCCTTCATCAAACAGAATTGCCAGCGCAGCCAGACAGGCGATGGCAATGGCCACCCGCCCGCCCTGCGGCTTGCCGGTCATCGCCGCAAGCTCCCAGATCATCAGCGAGATCAGCGCGCCGACCAGCACCAGAAACGGCCAGCCGCCCAGCACAATCTCGACCACGCCGACGGCGATCATCACCGCCGCCGAAATCAGGCGCGGCTTGAGGTCAGCCCAGCGATCGGCGGCACCTGCCATCAGGCCAATACCCCGCCATACCGCCGTTCCCGGTTGCCAAAGCGCGCGACGATGCGGCTCAGCTCGTCCGGGGTGAAATCGGGCCACAGGGTTTCGGTGAATTCATACTCGGCATAGGCCGCCTGCCAGGGCAGGAAGTTGGAGGTCCGGGTCTCGCCACTGGTGCGGATCACCAGATCCGGGTCGGGAATGTCGGCGGTATCCAGATGCTGCGCGATGGTTTCGGCCGAAATCTTGGCCGGGTCCATCAGGCCCGCCGCCACGGCGCAGGCAATGTCGCGCGCGGCGCGGGCAATTTCGTCGCGCCCGCCGTAGTTGATTGCCACGGTCAGGTTCAGCCGCGTGTAAGGTGCTGTGCGCGCCTCGATCCCCGCCATCAACTTTTGCAGCTTGGGGTCCAGCCGCGACCGGTCGCCGATGAACCGCATCCGCACGGATTCGGCGGCCAGCCGGTCAGCCTCCCGCTCGATATAGCGGGCGAAAATGGCCATCAGGCCAAGGACTTCCTCGGTCGAGCGTTTCCAGTTCTCGGTCGAAAAGGCATAAAGAGTCAGCCAGCGGATGCCCATGTCGGGCGCTGCCCGGACGATTTCCTTGACCCGTTCGGCGCCCTTGCGGTGGCCGACCAGTCGCGGCCAGCCGCGCCCGGTGGCCCAGCGGCCATTGCCATCCATGATGATGGCCACATGCTGGACCGATCCTGTCGGAGTTGCGTCTGTCGTCATGCCTGCGCCCGCCATGCCCCGGTTGCCATCCCATGGGACAGCATCGCCACAACCAGTTGACAGAGTGTTGCCGGGGGCCGCGTCACGGGCGTCAGACCTGCATGATCTCTTGCTGTTTGGCTTCAAGCGCCTTGTCTATGGCGGCGATCAGGGCGTCGGTCATCTCTTGCACCTCGTCCTGCCACATCTTCTGGTCATCCTCGCCCATACCGGCGGCTT
>CALRKX020000203.1:0-5100 GCA_943368305.1 Erythrobacter sanguineus | reverse complement strand
CCATGTTGCCCGATCAGGCGAGGGGATTTGTGGCTGGAAAAGGGTTGCTGCATCCGTCATGGGGCAAGGCGCCTGACCCATGGCTGCCATCGCCATCGCTGATACGCCCAAGGCGCCAACTTCTTCAATATCCGAGCGTAGAACGGGTTTTCCCAGCAAGTCTGCCTGAATCTGCATCAGAAAGTTGTTGCCCGATGCCCCGCCATCGGCCCGCAAGCCGGACAGGCCATGGCCAATGTCACGCTCCATCGCCTCGAACACATCGGCGATTTGATGGGCGAGTGCTTCCAGCGTTGCACGGGCCAGATGGGCGGGGGTGGTGCTGTGGGTCAACCCAGTGATCAAGCCGGTCGCGTGATCATCCCAATGCGGCGCGCCAAGGCCAGCGAGTGCCGGCACAAAGACAACGCCGCCCGCATCATGCACGGTCTGCGCCAGATCGGACAGGTCAGCCGCGCCCTTGCGGCCAAGCAGCGCGGCCATGAAGGCGGCGGCTTGCGCCGAAACTGTGATGTTGCCCTCAAGGGCATGGGTGGTGCCATGGCGGTCGGTCCAGGCGATGGTGCCCGACAGGCCATTGGCAGAGCTGACGCGCCCAGGCGTCAGCGTCATCAACGATGATCCGGTGCCATAAGTTGCCTTGACCGGCCCCGGCGCGCGAATCCCGTGGCCATAAAGCGCGGCATGGCTGTCACCCATCATGGCGTGGATTGGCACACCTGCAGGCAGCGCCGTGGCCCCGGCTGCGGTTTCGCCGAACCGGCTGTCTGACGGCAAAGGCTGTGGCAGGCAGGCTGTCGAGGCGCCGAACAGCGCCGCAAGGTCGCCGGAAAAGGCCAGGCTGCGGGTGTCGAACAGCTGCGTGCGGCTGGCGTTGGAATGGTCTGTGGCAAAGACCGCCCCGCCGGTCAGGTTCCACAAAAGCCACGAATCCACCGTACCCGCCCGCAAGCGGCCCTGCGCCAGCAGGGCGCGGGCCTCTGGCACATTGTCCAGCACCCAGGCCAGCTTTGAGGCCGGGAACAGCGGGTTGATGCCCAATCCGGTCGCGGCGACCACTTGCGCCTCATGCCCCTTCGCAATCAGAGCGGCACAAGCCTCTGCTGTGCGACGGCATTGCCAGATCGGCGCCGGGCAGATCGGCTGCGATGTGGCGGCATCCCAGAGCACCAGCGTTTCGCGCTGGTTGGCGATGGCGATGGCATCGGGCGCGCCATGGTCGCGCGCAATCGCCGCGATCACGATTTGAACCGAGGCCCAGATGTCACCTGCCGACTGCTCGGCCCAGCCCGGATGCGGATACTGCGTCGTCATCGGGGCAGAGGCGCGGGCAATCACCTGCCCCGCGGTATCCACCAGCAGGGCCTTGGTGTTGGTAGTGCCCTGGTCAATCGCCAGAACGCGCATCGGTTACACCTTCTTGCGGGCCAGAGCCCGACGGGCGGCGGCGGCGATGCCTTCGGGAGACAGGCCGAATTCCTTGAACAGCCAGTCGGTCGATCCGGTTGGCAGGAACCCCGGAAAGCCCACCTTTTCCACCGGAACCGGTGTGTTGGCGGCGGTAAACTCTGATACCGCCCCACCCAAGCCACCGCGAACCCCGGCCTCTTCCACCGTCACGATGGCACCGGTTGCGGCGGCGGCATGCAGTGCGGTTTCGTCCAGCGGATTGATGGTGGAAAAGTTCAGGACGCGGGCGGCGATACCTTCAGATTTCAACGCCTCGGCGGCCTGCACGGCCAGATGCACGGTCGTGCCACAGGCGATGATGGTCAGGTCATCCCCCTGCCGCACCACTTCGGCATGGCCGGGCTGGAACACGCGGTTTGGCACATCCAGATTTGGCACCGGCATACGCGACAGGCGCAGGTAAACCGGGCCTTCATGCGCTGCGGCCCATTTCACCGCCTCGGCGGTTTCCCACGGGTCGGCTGGCACGATCACGGTGATGGTTGTCAGCGGGCGCAGCCAGGCGAAATCTTCGATCGAATGGTGCGTCGCGCCCAATTCGCCATAGGCGATGCCAGACGACTGGCCCACCAGTTTGACGTTGAAATTGGCATAGGCCACATCAGCCTTGACCTGTTCCAGCGAGCGGCTGGTCAGAAAGCATGACGCAGCCGACACGAACGGAATCCGCCCGCCATTGGCAAGGCCAGCCCCCACGCCGACCATCAGTTGTTCGGCGATGCCGACGTTGATCAGCCGGTCGGGAAACTGCTTTTGAAACGCGTTAAGCTTGGACGACCCGACCGAGTCGTTCACCACGCAAACCACGCGCGGATCGGCCTCGGCCACTTCGATCAGGGTTTTCACCCAGGCTTCGCGGCAATCTGCCATGCCGGCGGCAACGGGGGCTGCATGGGCCATCAGACCAGTTCCTTCATCGCTTGGGCAAATTGTTCGTCATTGGGAACGCCGTGGTGCCAGCTTGCCACGTTTTCCATGAAGGACACGCCTTTACCCTTCACAGTATTGGCGATCACGCAGCGCGGCTTGTCGCCGGGGGCAGCGCCCAGAACCGTCAGCAGGGCGGCGGGGTCGTGGCCATCCACCTCGACCACCTCCCAGCCAAAGGCGCGGTACTTCTCGTCCAAGGGGTCCAGCCCGCTGGTTTCTTCGGTTCCCGCACCCTGTTGCAGGCGGTTGCGGTCGATGATCAGGGTCAGGTTCACCAGCTTGCGGTGGCCCGACAGCATCGCCGCCTCCCAGTTCGACCCTTCCTGCTGCTCTCCGTCGCCGGTCAGCACATAGGTGCGATAGGTCGCCCCGGTCAGTTGCCCGGCAATCGCAATGCCCACCGCCACCGGAAACCCATGGCCCAGCGGGCCGGTGTTGGTTTCAATGCCGGGCAGATAGTTGCGGTTGGGATGGCCGTTCAATAGCGACCGTGGCTGCATATAGGTGGGCAGCCAGTCTTCGGGGAAATACCCTGCCGCCGACAGCGCGGAATAGAGGGCGCCGGTGGCATGGCCCTTTGACATGATGAACCGATCCCGGTCGGCCCAGTCGGGCCGCGTGGAGTCGTAATTCATCACGCCGAAATACAGCGTCGCCATGATGTCGGTGGCCGAGAAATCGCCGCCGGGGTGCCCGGCACGGGCGCGGTGAACCATGGCAAAGGCGGTGCGGCGCATCCACAGCGCTTTTTCGCGGATCAGCGCGACGGGATCGTTCGTGAGCATCTCAGAACCTGTTCGGATGGAAAAGTTGCGGCTCGACCTCAGCGCCGTGGTGATAGATCGGCCAGCCGAGGTAGCGGGTGACGGCCTCGTGGACCACATCGGCATGATTGCCGCGCACCATGGCGACGTGGTGTTCAAAGCCGTTCTGGGTGACAAAGCGCATCAGTTTGCGCAGGTCGGGCACACGGGTTACCGCGATGCCACCATCCATCGGGAAGGGGTGGTCGGTAAACTCGCCCTCGCCCAGATAGCATTTTACAGTGCCCGCGCGGTCATCGGTGGACAGGCGGAAATAGGTCAGCGGACCGGGTTTTACCTTGCCTTTGACGGCGCCAAAACATTTCGATTTGCCGATGGTTTCACCCAGCACGTCCAATTCGCCAATCTCGGGCGTGTCGCCGATGAAGCTTTTGGGGTAATTGCCGCAATGGGTGCAGACGCACAGGTCTTTTTCATAGGCATAATTGTTGTTCCAGTCGAGCAGCGCGGGCGGCGCGCCCGAGGCCAGCGCCAGTGCATACATCGACACAGCGCCAATCACATCCACCTCGCAGGCCGAGGGCATCAGTTCTTCGCCCATCATGCTCATCGTGACGCAGGTGGCGCAGCCAAAATTGTCCTGCAAGGATCGCCAGCATTGGATGGCACTGGCATCACAACCGTTTTCCTCGATCCAGCGGTTGACGGCCAGCGTCCATTTGGCCTGTTTGACGATCTGCGCGGGCTGGATATGTGCCGGGATCGTGCCATAGGCTTTGATCTTGTTCATCTTTTCGATCAGCGCCGGATCACTGTCAGAGATCGCACCCGCAGCGCCCATCATCTCTGACAGGTCCACTGTCACCACGGTCATTCCCGCCGCCTGCAACAGCTTTTCCGAATAGCGCATGGTCTGGAAGGCACCCGTCCGCGCGCCGATCGACCCGATCCGCGCCCCGCGCAGGCCGCGCACGGTGCGGCAGGTGCGGGCGAACCGTTCCAGATCACCACCGAACTCCTCGCCCCAGACATCGCTGGTGTGGTCGGTGGTCTCGGTGAATGGCACGCCGTATTGCCAGAAATTGTTGGTGACCGAAATCTTGCCGCAGAATGCATCGCGGCGGGCGTGGACAGACACCTTGTCCACCTCATCATTGCTGGCTTGCAGCAGGATTGGCACGTTCAGTTTCGCGCGGTTCACCAGTTCGATGATCGCAATCTCGTCACCAAAGTTGGGCAGGCAGATCACCAACCCGTCAATTTCATCGCGGTGCTGCTTGAAATGCGCGGCGTAAAGCTCGGCGTCGGCGATCGACTGCACCGCGCCATTCGCGGTGGCGTCGAACGGCAATATGATGGCCCGCACACCCAGGCGATCCAGTTGGGCAAGCACCTGATCGCGCGCATCCTTGCAGGGCGCGGGGCTGAAAAAGGCACGGCTGCCGATGACCACGCCAAGGGTGATCTTGCGACGAATGGTAAGCGTCATGCGGTCCTCCGGTTGGCTGCCGCGCCTCCTCGCGCGGCGGATCGAATGCCTTCGATCACTTTCGATTAATGCGTTTTGTAGCCGAGTCGTGAAGGCGGCGCAACCCTGCATGATGGAGATAGCGCGCAAGAACACCTGAAAACAAAGGAAATATTCGCCGCAACGCAGCAATCAGATGCTGCGCTGCACGAAAAAATCAAAAGCAAACGAAAGTGCTTGACGGGAATCACAAACAAGACGCAGGAATGCTGCGGAGGAATCGCATCCGTTCGGGTGCAATCGAAAAGGGAGGTCTTTCGATGAACTTCAAACGCCGTCTTTTGCTGACTACCTTTGCGCTGGCCATGGCGGGCGCGCTGCCCTCGCTGGCCAATGCTGCCGACACCATCGCCATCATCACGCCCAGCCACGACCATCCCTTCTTCAAGGCCGAGGCCGATGGCGCGG
>CALRKX020000202.1:0-5101 GCA_943368305.1 Erythrobacter sanguineus | reverse complement strand
TGCCTGCGTGCAGTTTCAGGGCTGGGCCTTGAAGAACCGCGCCACGCTGCAACCGACACGCCAGCAGGTAGACCGCGCCAAGGCCCTGGTGGCAAATGCCCGCACCGCCCGCGCCGGGCGGCTGGTGATCGACTTTGTGCCGCCCGATTACTATTCCGACCTGCCCAAGGCCTGCATGGGTGGCTGGGGCACCACCGGGCTGAACGTGGCCCCGGACGGGCAGGTGCTGCCCTGCCATGCCGCGCAGTCAATCCCTAGCCTGTCCTTTTCCAACGTGCGCGACCGCGACCTTGGCTGGATCTGGGCCCATGACGACGCCTTCAACGCCTATCGCGCCACCGACTGGCTGCCCGAGGCCTGCCGCGCCTGCGACCGGGCGGGGGTGGATTTCGGCGGCTGCCGCTGTCAGGCGATGGCCATTCTGGGTGATGCCAGCCTGCCCGATCCGGTCTGCCGCCGCACGCCGGGGCGCGCGGCGCTGGATGCTGCACTGGTGGCCGAAGGCAATGCGCCGGGGCTGGATGCGGCGATCTACCGGCGCATGGGCGCGATTGCGGGCTGATCTACGACCACAAGGCAGGGCAATCTACGACCATAAGGCCCGCTTGGCTTGATGCAGGTCAAAATGCCTGCGGGGGGTGTTGCGCGATACTCGGGCAGGAAACGCCCCACCTGAAGAGGTTGACATGATCCGCCGTTTGACCGCCGCCGCCCTTGGCCTTGCGCTATGCGCTGCCCTGCCCGCCATGGGTCAGGAAGACACCGCGACCCAGACCATCAAACTGGAAGCCGGCAAGGCATTTTTCGATGCCACCTGCCGCCGCTGCCATTCCACCGATGCCGACAAGGCCAGCTATGGCCCGCTGCTGGATGGTGTGGTCGGGCGCAAGGCCGGCAGCTTTGCAGGTTATCCCTATTCGCCCGCGCTGCAGGGGGCGGGCTTTGCCTGGACGCCCGGCGCCCTGCGGGCCTGGATGGAGGATAACGATGCCTTCGTGCCCGGCACCAAGATGCGCCATGTCGGCGTAACCGACCCGACGGTGCAGGATTTCATCCTGTCCTACCTCGCCTCGCTGCACGGCTGACCTGCCGGAAACGGGGCCTACGACCAAGGTCGCAGGCCCTTGCCCCAAAACGGCACACATCGCGAAAGTTTCAATAAAATCTATAAATCACAATCGCTTGATCTGTAATCTTTGCTGGCCATTCATGCCAGGAAAGCCCGCTGTCGCCTGTGCCCCGTTCCCTTACGACGAAGGTGCAATACCCCCGGCCCGCCATGGTCCGCATGATTTTGACGGGACCGCGGCACGCCCATGGAGGGGGTAGGCTTCAGTCTTTCCAACATCTCAGGGAGGACACAATGAATCGTTTCGTCATCGCCGTTGCGGCGGCATTGATGACGGCGTCGCCGGTCATGGCCGGCGTCACCGAAGAGGATCTGGCCAACGATCAGACCACCACGCAAGACGTGGTTTCCAATGGCATGGGCCGCAATCTGCAACGCTTCAGCCCGCTGGAAACGCTGAACAAGGCCAACGTCAAGAATCTGGTTCCGGTCTGGGCCTTTTCTCTGGGCGGCGAAAAGCAGCGCGGACAGGAAACCCAGCCGCTGGTGCGCGACGGCGTGATGTACATCACCGGATCGTATTCGCGGCTTTGGGCGATTGACCTGAAGACCGGCAAAGAGCTGTGGCAATACGATGCCCGCCTGCCCGAAGGCATCCTGCCCTGCTGCGACGTGATCAACCGCGGCGCTGCACTTTATGGTGACAACATCTATTTCGGCACGCTGGATGCCCGGATCGTGGCGCTGAACGCCAAGACCGGTGATGTGGTGTGGAACAAGAAGATCGCCGAATACAAGGAAGGCTACAGCTACACCGCAGCCCCGCTGATCGTGAACGGGCTGGTCATCACCGGCAACTCTGGCGGTGAATTCGGCGTGGTCGGCGAAGTTCAGGCCCGCAACGCCGAAACCGGCGAGACGGTTTGGACGCGCCCCGTGATCGAAGGTCACATGGGCACGCTGAACGGCAAGGAATCCACGATGACCGGCACGCTGAATGCAACCTGGCCGGGCGATTTGTGGAAGACCGGCGGGGGGGCCACCTGGCTGGGCGGATCTTATGACATCGACACCAACACGCTGGTGTTCGGCGCGGGCAACCCCTCGCCCTGGAACAGCCATCTGCGCAACGCGGGCAAGCCGGTCGAGGGCAACAAGGGCGACAACCTGTACGCGGCCAGCCGCCTTGGGATTGACCCGGCAACGGGCGAGATCAAGTGGCACTTCCAGACCACGCCCCGCGAAGGGTGGGATTATGACGGCGTGAACGAGGTCGTCGCCTTCGTTGACAAGGACGGCAACAAGAAATTCGCCACCGCCGACCGCAACGGCTTTTTCTATGTGCTGAATCGCGAAGACGGCAAGTTCCAGCATGCCTGGCCCTTTGTGAAAGACATCACCTGGGCCAAGGGCATCGATGAAACCGGTCGCCCGATCTACAACGAAGAAGACCGCCCGGGCGATCCGACCGCCGCAGCCGACGGCAAGAAGGGCGAAGTGGTCTTTGCCTCTCCGTCCTTCCTGGGGGGCAAGAACTGGATGCCCATGGCCTACAGCCAGAAGACCGGCCTGTTCTATGTGCCGTCGAACGAATGGGGCATGGATATCTGGAACGAGCCGATCACCTACAAGCAGGGCGCGGCCTATCTGGGTGCGGGCTTTACCATCAAGCCCAACTACGAAGACCACATCGGCAGCCTGAAGGCGATTGATCCGGCAACCGGCGAATGGAAGTGGGAATACAAGAACGGAGCCCCGCTGTGGGGTGGTGTGATGACCACCGCCGGCGGCCTTGTGTTCTTCGGCACGCCCGAAGGCGAGTTCAAGGCGCTGGATGACGAGACGGGCGAAGAGTTGTGGTCGTTCCAGACCGGCTCTGGCATCGTCGGTCAGCCGATCACCTGGGAAGAGGGCGGCGAGCAGTATGTCTCGGTCGTTTCCGGCTGGGGCGGTGCGGTTCCGCTGTGGGGCGGCGAGGTGGCCGAAAAGGTCAACTATCTGAACCAGGGCGGCATGGTCTGGACGTTCAAGCTGCCCAAGCAACTGGCGTCGAACTAAGCGATTGTCAAAGTCTGATCCAAACACCCCCGGCGACAGGTTGTCGCCGGGGGTTTTCTGTTGCTCACCCCCCCGCAAGCCACGGCCATCTGCAAAGAAAACCTGCCCAAAACTTCGGCGTGCCGGCCAGATTGTGAAAATTATTTTCTCCTGCGTAAATTTTTGATTGCTTCCTTTCAGAATTGGGTTTGTCCTTGGCCTTGGGTTGGCACCCGCCGCAACCAAAGGGACAGCGCGGTGGCCAAGACCTCTCAGGACGCCCGTGGCTACGGGAAACGCGCGGGAACGCAGATCCGGCAAACGAGATCGCGGCCCTTCAACACTGGTACGGGGAACAGTCTGATGGAGAGGTCAACATGTCGTCGATATCGACGGACACGCCCGGTGCTGCGACAGAGAAGCGCGGCAACCTGGTTCGCGCCCTAAGCTGGAAAGGCGCCTTCTGGATCGCGGCAGGCGTGCCGCCCCTTGTATTGTTCTCAATCGGTGGGATCGCAGGCACCACGGGCAAGCTGGCCTTTGTGGTGTGGATGGTCTCGATGCTGATGGGGTTCCTGCAATCCTTCACCTATGCCGAGATGGCCGGCATGTTCGGCAACAAGTCGGGCGGCACCTCGGTTTACGGGGCGACGGCCTGGCTGCGCTATTCCAAGCTGATCGCTCCCCTGTCGGTGTGGTGCAACTGGTTCGCCTGGTCGCCTGTGCTGTCCCTGGGCTGCGCGATCGCGGCAGGGTATATCCTGAACGCGCTTTTCCCCATTCCGCTGGCGGATTCGCAGCCCGTGCTGGACTGGATCACCGCCAACCTGTCCAGCCTGACGGCTGACAGCCCGCGCGTGCTGGACTACATCACCGCCAATCCCGGCACTGCCCCCGCCGATGCGGTGCAGGCGCTGCTGTCGGGCGATGCGATTGCGGCGCTGACCCCCGCCATCCGCAACTGGTCGGCACTGGAGTTGCCGATTCCCGGCCTTGGCGTGCTGCATTTCAACACCACCTTCCTGATCGGCACCGTTCTGATGCTGCTGATGCTGGCCATCCAGCATCGCGGCGTGAACTCTACCGCCACGGCGCAGAAATGGCTGGCGGTGATCGTGCTGGTGCCGCTGTTGCTGGTGGGTCTGGTGCCGCTGTTCACCGGGGCGATCAACTATGCCAATGTCACCAATCTGGTCCCCCCAACCGCCGCCTATTCGGGCGAGGACGGCGCCTGGAACATCGGTGGCTGGACGCTGATCCTTGGCGGCTTGTACATCGCGGCCTGGTCCACCTATGGCTTTGAAACCGCTGTCTGCTATACCCGCGAACTGCGCGATCCGTCGCGCGATACGTTCAAGGCTATCTTTTACTCGGGCCTTTTGTGCTGCGTGTTCTTCTGCCTGATCCCGTTTTCGTTTCAGGGAGTTCTGGGCCTGTCTGGCATGCTGGAACCCGGTATCGTTGACGGCACCGGCGTTGCCGAAGCCCTGGGCGGCATGATCGGTGCGGGCCGCGTCGTGGCGCATATGTTCACAATCCTGATGATCATGGCGCTGTTTTTGGCAATCATGACCGCTATGGCCGGGTCTTCACGCACCCTGTACCAAGGGTCGCGCGACGGCTGGCTGCCCAAATATCTGGGCCATGTGAACGAACAGGGCGCGCCCACCTCTGCGATGTGGACCGATTTCGGCTTCAACCTGTTCCTGCTGGCGCTGGCATCGGATGTGTCGGGGTATTTCTATGTTCTGGCCATTTCGAACGTCGGCTACATCCTGTTCAACTTCCTGAACCTGAACGCCGGCTGGATTCACCGCATCGACTCGGGCCATATGGAGCGCCCGTGGAAAGCGCCGACCTGGCTTATTGGCTTGAACACTGTGCTGGCCTTTGTGAATGCGCTGTTTCTGGGGGCGGGTGCCAAGGTCTGGGGCTATTCCAACGCACTGCTTTCCGGCCTGATCTTTGCCGCGCTGATCATTCCGGTGTTCTGGT
>CALRKX020000201.1:0-5102 GCA_943368305.1 Erythrobacter sanguineus | reverse complement strand
GATCATCCGCGCCGCGCATGACCTTGCCGGCATCGCAGGCTTTACCGGGAAGACTGCGCCTGACGTGGTGACCTGATCCCAGCGGCGGGGGGCTATCCGCCCCCTTCGCGAATATTTGCGACAGGCAAAATGCAGGGTCATTCCGCGACATTTGCATGTCGTGAAAGCGACAGCTTATGGGATGGTTTCCGACAAACTTGACACAACTGTCGAGGAGGGCGGGAATGAGCGAGCATCGCAGGGCGGGCCGGCAAGCGCGGGCGGCGGAACGGCAGGGCAAGGCCTCGGGGCCGGGGCGACCCTATATCGCGCGCAACATTCCGACCTATGACATTCTGGGCGAGGAGTCCTTGCGCCGGATCGAGGGGGCGGCAGACCGCATCCTGGCCGAAACCGGGATCGAGTTTCGCGATGACCCGACGGTGCTGGACCTGTGGCGCAAGGCCGGTGCGAGGGTTTCCGGCAATCTGGTCAAGTTCGAGCCGGGCCTTTTGCGCGATATCCTGCGCACCGCCCCTGCCGAGTTCACCCAGCACGCCCGAAACCCGGCCAATTCGGTGCAGATCGGCGGTCGGAACGTGGTCTTCGCCCCCGCCTATGGCAGCCCTTTTGTCATGGACCTTGATCGCGGGCGGCGCTTTGGCACGCTGGACGATTTTCGCAGTTTCATCAAACTGGCGCAGGCCAGCCCGAATTTCCACCATTCAGGCGGGACGATCTGCGAACCTACAGATGTTCCGGTGAACAAGCGGCACCTTGATATGGTGATGGCACATATCGAATTGTCAGACCGCCCCTTCATGGGGTCGGTCACTGCGGAAGAGCGCAGCGAAGACAGTATCGAGATGTGCCGCATCCTGTTTGGCCGCGATTTCGTCGATCAGAACTGCGTCATTCTGGGCAACGTGAACGTCAACTCGCCTTTGGTCTGGGATGGCACGATGACGCGCAGCCTGCGCGCCTATGCGCGGGCCAATCAGGCGGCGGTGGTGGTGCCCTTTATCCTTGGCGGGGCGATGGGGCCGGTGACCAATGCGGGCGCCATTGCCCAATCGCTGGCGGAAACCATGGCGGGTTGCGCGCTGACCCAGTTGGAACGCCCCGGCGCGCCGGTGATCTTTGGCAACTTCCTGTCCTCGATGAGCCTGCGTTCTGGCAGCCCGACCTTTGGCACGCCGGAACCTGCGATCGGCAGCATGGTCATCGGGCAGTTGGCGCGGCGGCTGAACCTGCCCCTGCGCTGTTCGGGCAATTTCACGACCTCGAAACTGCCCGATGCGCAGGCGATGATGGAGGGCACGATGTCGATGCTGGCCGCCATTCACTGCGGGGCCAACTTCATCCTGCATTCGGCGGGGTTCCTGGATGGGCTTCTCAGCATGTCCTACGAAAAGTTCATGCTGGACGCCGATCTGTGCGGCGCGCTGCACAGCTATCTGGATGGGGTGGTGATCGACGACAACAGCCTTGCGGTCGATGCCTTTGCCGAGGTGGGGCCGGGCAACCATTTCTTTGGCTGTTCGCATACGATGGCGAATTATCAAACGGCGTTCTGGGACAGCGAATTGTCCGACAACGAACCGTTCGAAAAATGGGAAGCCGCCAGTTCTGCCGATGCGGCAACGCGGGCCAACAAGGCATGGAAGCAGCGGCTGGCCGATTATCAGGCCCCGGCGCTGGATGAGGGCATCCGCGACGGGCTGGCCGATTTCGTGGCGCAGCGCAAAGAGACGATGCCCGATATGTGGTATTGAAGCCTGTGGCGGGCGGCGGCGGCCGCCCGCTTTGCCTCAGGTCCGCAGGCCGGTTTCTTGCAGCAACCCGCGGCGCTTGGCCTCGTAGTAATAGCCTTTGGCATACCACATGATGGCGCGATCCTCGCTGCCGCCCGAAACCAGCCAGGCCCCGCGCAGGTATTTCCCGGCGTAATGCAGGTTCGTCTCGGCATCGAGCAGCCCTTCGGGTGCCCCGCGATAGCCCATGGTCCGCGCGGTTTCGGGGCGGATTTGCAGCAGGCCGAAATAGGGGCCGTTGCGGGCACCTGGGTTATAGCCGCTTTCGCGCTGGATCGCGCGATGAAGCAGGCTTTCGGGAATGCCGTGAATGCGCGACCATTTGCGGATCAGCGCCTGCATTTCCGGGGTATTGCCCGGGGCGGTCCGGGCACGCGAGGCAACCTCTGACCTGCCACCACAAGCGGCAAGGGGCAGAAGGGCGGCGATGACAAGCAACTGGCGGCGGCGGATCATGCGGTCCTCTTTTGGCTTTTGGGCGTTCTATCGGCGGGCGCGGGGGCTGAAAACCCCCTTGCCGCGCATCGGCGGGGCTTTGCGACCTTGGCATAACTTCCCTGCGCGCCGATCTTTGCTAGCATCAGGGAAATTCCAGGAAGGACGGGTGCGATGATCACCGCCGAAATGCCTGCCGACCGCCCGCTGAACCGTGCCCTGATCGTGGATGATCACCCGCTGTTTTGCGACGCGCTGTCGATGACGCTGCGGGTGGTTGCCGGGATCGCGCAGGTCGAAACCGCCAGCCGGCTGGATGAGGCGCTGGTCCGACTGGACCGCGCGCCCGCGCCCGATCTTGTGGTGCTGGATCTGAACCTGCCCGATGTCGATGGGCTGGATGGTCTTGTGCGGTTGCGGCTGGCGGCGCCCCCGGTGCCGGTGCTGGTCGTCTCGTCGCTGGATGATGCACGGGTGATCGGGGCGGCGCTGCGGGCGGGCGCGGTGGGGTTCGTGCCCAAGCACGCGCACCGCGATGTGTATCTGGCCGCAATAGAGGCGGTGCGCGCCGGTCGCCGCTTTTTGCCCGAGGGGTATGCGCCAGAGGCCGCCGGGCCAAGCGAGGGCGAAGAGGTGGTGGCGCGGCTGGGTCTGCTGACACGGCAACAGGCGCGCATTCTGCAACTGATCTGCGAAGGCAAGCTGAACAAGCAGATCGCATGGGAACTGTCGATTGCCGAAACCACGGTCAAGGCGCATGTCACGGCGATCATGCGCAAATTGGGCGTTCTTAGCCGCACCCAGGCGGTGCTTATGGCCAAGCAGGCGCAATTCGCCCAGCTTTTGCCAGAGGGGGGCTGAATGCGGCAACATCAGGGGGGCGGGCGGTTAGCACTTGATTGATTGCGCGGCTTCGTTAGCCTTCCCCTTCGGGAGGACGCGCGGAATGCAGGGGGGCACAACTTCGGGTTGGGCCGGGGAGGCGCTGTTGCGGCGTGCCTCGGTCGGAACAGATCATCCGACGCCTGCCGCCGTTCTGCTGGCGGAGCTGGGCGAGGTGCCGCTTGCCGCGCTTTTCCTGTTTTCATCCTCGGCCGATTGCCTGCCGCGTCTGGCACGCGACATCAGCGAAAGCCGCCCCGACATGCCGGTGTTGGGCTGCACCACCGCCGGAGAGATTTCGGCCGCTGGCTATGTCGAGGATGAGATTGTTGCTGTGGGCTTGCCAGCGGGCATCTTTGCCGCGACGCCGCTGTTGATCGAGGGGCTGGACCGACTGCAACCCGATGCGCTGATCGGTCAGTTGATCCGTGCGCGACAGGCGCTGGCGCGTCAATGGCCCGAATGGGAGGGCGAGTTCGCCTTTCTGATGGTGGACGGCCTGTCGGTCCGCGAAGAGGCGCTGGCCCCGATTCTGGCACAGGGGCTGGGGCCGGTGCCGCTGTTCGGCGGATCGGCGGGGGATGGCGCGCGGTTCCGCTCTACCTTCGTGATGTATGGCAACCGGCTGTTGCAGAACGCGGCGATCCTGACGCTGGTGCGCACGGCGGCCCGCGTCAAGGTGTTCTCGCTGGACCATTTGCAACCTACCCATATCCGCATGGTGGTAACCGAGGCCGACCCCGCCCGCCGTATCGTGCGGCGCATCAACGCCGAACCAGCGGCGCAGGAATATGCCCGGCTGTTGGGCAAAGACCCCGATCAACTGACTGCCTTTACCTTTGCCGCGCATCCCGTTGTGGTGCGGATCGGAGGCGCGCATCATGTGCGGGCCATCCAGCAGGTGCTGTCGAATGGGGATCTTGTGTTCTTTTCGGCGATTGACGAAGGCGTCGTGCTGACCCTGGCCGAACCTGCCGACATGGTCGAACACCTCTCGCGTGAGTTGGCGGCGCTGCGCGAGGGCGGGCAGATGCCGTCTATTCTTGCCTGCGATTGCATCCTTCGCCGGTTCGAGGCGTTGGAAAAGCAGAAATACGGTGCGCTTTCCACCGTCTTGCGCGACCATGGCGTTGTGGGCTTTTCGACCTATGGCGAGCAGTTGAACTCGATGCATGTCAATCAGACGATGACCGGAGTGGCGCTTTATCCGCCCGAAGGCGCGCTGTGATCGAAGGGCTGATCAATCCCGCCGATCCGCCAGAGCGGCGCGAGGAAAAGCTGCTGACGATCGCGCGCGTCCTGATGCGGCGGGTCGAACAGATCACCGATGATGGCGGCATCGCCTATGCCCAGTTCGAACGCGCCGCCCTGCTGGAAGATCAGGTGCGCGAGCGGACCCGAGAGCTGTCGCGCGCGCTGGACCTGCTTAACGAAACCAATGCCGCGCTGCATTCGGCCAACCGTCAGACCGAACAGGCCCGCCAGAATCTGGCCAGCGCGATTGAAACCGTGCAGGAAGGTTTTGCGCTGTTTGATGCCAATGATGTTCTGGTCATGTGCAATTCCCGGTTCGGGATGCACATGCCGGACATCCGGTCCCGTTTGCTGCCCAGTCTGACCTTTGATGGCTATGTCGATCTGTGCGCCCATTCGGCTCATCTGGCGCTGTCGGATGGCGAAACCCCCGAAAGCTGGTCGATCGGTCGCAAGCGTCGCCATGAAGAGCGCCATGTCAGCTTTAACGTGCGGATGGATTTCGACCATTGGGTGCAGGTCAGCGAACACCGCACTGCCGATGGTGGCACGGTGGTGCTGCAAACCGATGTGACCGATCTGATCCGGCTGGAACGGCAAGAGATGGGCCGCATTCTGGACGATCAGGAGCGCCTTTTGCGCGCCACCCTGGACCATATTGATCAGGGCGTGGCGATTTTCGACCGTGAGGCGCAACTGGTCGGCTGGAACGCGCGGCTGGGCGCACTTTTGGCGATT
>CALRKX020000200.1:0-5105 GCA_943368305.1 Erythrobacter sanguineus | reverse complement strand
CAAAGTTCAGCATCGCCCGCGCAGCCGCGCCGATGTTTTCGCCCATCTGGGGGCGCACAAGAATGAAGGCGGGCGGGGTCATGGGCGGCCTTTGGCTTGGGGTGCGGGCGTGATACCCTTCGCAACCCCACCTGACAAGGCGGACGGATTGGAGGACGGAATGGCTTGGGACGAAGGGCTGGCGCAGCTTTTGCGCGATGATCTGGCGGGGCACGGCATTGTGGAAAAGAAGATGTTCGGCGGCCTTGCCTTCCTGTTGAACGGTCACATGGTCTGCGGCGTCCACAAAGGCGGTGCCATGTTCCGCGTCGGCAAAGAGGGCTATCAGACTGCGCTGGCCGTTCCCGGCATCACGCCCATGATGATGGGCGACCGCCCCATGGCCGCCATGGTCGATGCCAGTGATGCGGCAATGACCGATGACACCCGGCGCGGCCAGATCATGGCCCTCGCGCTGGCCGTCGTGCAATCGCTGCCGCCGAAACTGGCCAAGTCCGCAAAAAGCCGTTAAGGGAGCCGAAAGCCGGAGACCTGCGCATGTCTGACACCGAACGCCCGCAACTGACCCTGATCACCCCGCCCGCCTTTGATCTGGAGGTGTTTCCCGATCAATTGGCTGCCGTTCTGGATGCGGTTGATGTCGCCTGCGTCCGTCTGGCGCTGGCCACACGGGATGAAGACACGCTGTTGCGCGCGGGCGATGCCTGCCGGGTCGTTTCTCATGCCCGCGATGTGGCGATTGTCATCGAAAGCCACATACTGCTGGTCGAACGCCTTGGCCTTGACGGTGTGCACCTGACCGATGGTGCACGCTCGGTGCGCGCTGCCCGCAAGGATCTGGGGGCCGATGCCATCGTCGGCACCTTCTGCGGCACCAGCCGCCACGAAGGGATGAGTGCGGGCGAAGCCGGGGCCGATTACGCCGCCTTTGGCCCGATCGGCGCCTCGTCGCTTGGCAAAGGCGAACAGGTTGAATTCGACCTGTTCGACTGGTGGAGCCAGGTGATCGAAGTGCCCAGCATCGCCGAAGGCGCGCTGACCACAGAGTTGGTTGCGAAATTCGGCCCTGTGACCGATTTCTTCGGCGTGGGCGAGGAAATCTGGGCCAGCGACGATCCCGCTGCCGCGCTCAAGGCGCTTATCGCACCGCTGGGCTGACGGAAAATTCGTTCGAACGAATTTGTCGGTTACAGAACTTCGACGCGGTAGCTTTCAATGACTGTGTTGGCCAAGAGCTTGTCGCACATCGACTTTACCGCAGCCTCGGCGGCGGCCTTGTCGGTCTCGGCCAGATCCAGTTCGATCACCTTGCCCTGACGCACCCCGTTCACACCGGCAAAGCCCAGTGTGCCCAGCGCGTGGCGCACCGCCTCGCCCTGCACGTCCAGAACGCCGGATTTCAGCATCACGGTCACACGGGCTTTCATCGGTTTTCTCCGCTGCAAAGGATCTGCCGCCCCCTTAGCCGCAGGGGCAAGGGAAGGGCAAGAGGTCAGTTGATCAATGTGGGCTTCGGCGCATGGGTCACGTTCGACGGCAACACGCCCAGACGGCGGGCCAACTCGGTGTACACATCGGCCAAAGGCCCCGGTTCCACCGGCGCCCCGGCACCCTCGCGCTCGGCCAGGCCGCGCATGTCCCACAGCCGGCAATTGTCGGGGCTGATCTCGTCGGCGACGATCAGACGCATGAAATCGCCCTCCCATATCCGGCCCACCTCGATGCGGAAATCGGCCAGACGAATGCCCACACCCATCATCACACCCGACAGAAAGTCATTCACCCGCAGCGCCAGCGCGATCATGTCGTCCAGATCCTGCTGGTTGGCCCAGCCAAAGGCGACGATATGTTCTTCCGACACCATCGGGTCGTTCAGCCGCTCATCCTTGTAGTAATATTCCACAATCGGACGCGGCAGCGGCATGCCCTCGGGAATGCCAAGGCGGGTGGACAACTCGCCAGCGGCAAAGTTGCGCACGACAACCTGCAACGGAATGATTTCGGCCATGCGCACCAACTGCTCGCGCATGTTGATGCGGCGGATGAAATGCGTCGGCACCCCGATGGAGTTCAGCCCGGTCATGAAGAATTCCGACAGGCGGTTGTTCAGCACCCCCCGCCCCTCGACGGCAGAGGGCTGCACTTCGGGCTGACCGGCTGCGGCTTCGTCCTTGAAGTACTGGATCAGCGTGCCCGGCTCCGGCCCTTCGTACAGGATCTTTGCCTTGCCTTCATAGACCTTCTTGCGCCGCGCCATCTTGACCTCATGCCAATGGGTATCGGGGCGGCAAAGGCCACCCTGTCCCGGTGTCCTGCCTATATGCCGTGCAACCGCCCAGCGCAACCCGACTGCCCGGCCCTTTGGTGCAGGCAACCGGGACGAACCGCCACCGGGCGGCCCTTGGGGCGTGAACGGGGCTTGATCGCTTGGGGTGCTGCGGGCATATGGGGGGAAAGGATCAGTGACCCAGGGGGCCAGAGATGACCACGTTCGACGACCGCGAGCACGCTTTCGAAGCCAAGTTCGCCCATGATGCCGACATGCAGTTCCGCGCCGAGGCCCGCCGCAACAAGTTGGCCGGGCTGTGGGCTGCCGGTCTGCTTGGCAAGACCGGGGACGAAGCCAACGACTATGCGATGTCGGTGGTTTCCGCCGATTTCGAAGAAGCGGGCAGCGAGGATGTGGTGCGCAAGCTGGCCACCGATCTGGGGTCCAAGGCCGGGGCGGACGAGATTCGCGCCAAGCTGGGCGAACTGCTGGCCGTCGCCAAAGCCCAGTTGATGACCGAAAACTAAGCCATTCTGACCAATGAAGGGGGGGCCGGGGCCGGACAGGGCGCCGGCCCTTCCTTTTGCCACAACCACTCTTTTTGCCGCTGATCGAAAATGATCATGCGCAATATGAATTTGCCTCTGCCGGGCCCGCATGGCACGACAGGGAAAACCTCAAGCCCCAAAGGCCAGCCATGGACAGACTTTCCCAACTCCTCTCCTCTCGCGACTGGCTGATGGCCGATGGCGCAACCGGCACCAACCTGTTCAACATGGGCCTGTCCTCGGGTGAACCGCCCGAAATGTGGAACGTCGATCAGCCGGACAACATCCGCACCCTGTACCGGGGCGCAGTCGATGCCGGGTCCGACATCTTCCTGACCAACACCTTTGGCGGCAATGCCGCGCGGCTCAAGCTGCACAACGCCCAAGGCCGGGTGCGCGAGTTGAACCGGATTGGCGCAGCCTTGGGCCGCGAGATTGCCGATGCTTCGGGCCGGAATGTGGTTGTGGCAGGCTCGGTCGGCCCGACCGGGGAAATCTTTGAACCGATGGGCACGATGACCCATTCGGTTGCCGTGGAAATCTTTCACGAACAGGCCGAAGGGCTGAAAGAAGGCGGCGCGGATGTGCTGTGGATCGAGACGATCAGCGCGCCCGAAGAATACCGCGCGGCGGCAGAAGCGGCGAAACTGGCCAACATGCCCTGGTGTGGCACGATGAGCTTTGATACCGCAGGCCGCACGATGATGGGCGTCACCTCTTCGGCGCTGGCCGATCTGGTCGAAACCCTGCCCAACCCGCCGATTGCCTTTGGTGCCAACTGCGGCGTCGGCGCGTCAGATCTGATGCGCACGGTGATGGGTTTCATCGCCCATGGCGCAGCGCGGCCCGTGATTGCCAAGGGCAATGCGGGCATCCCGAAATATCACGACGGCCATATCCATTATGACGGCACGCCCGAGCTGATGGCGGAATATGCCGTTCTGGCCCGTGACGCCGGGGTGCGGATCATCGGCGGCTGCTGCGGCACCATGCCGGAACATCTGCGGGCGATGCGCGCCGCGCTGGAATCGCGCCCCAAGGGCGAGCGTCCCTCTCTCGAGGATATTGCAGCCAAACTCGGTGGCTTCTCCTCGGCCTCCGATGGCACGGGCGGCGATGAAGGCCCGAAACGCGAACGCCGGGGGCGGCGGGGGTAGGCCAGATCGGCATTCCGGCCGCCCATGTCCGGGCGGATCAGGAAACGCATTGCGTTTCCCCGCCCGTGCGCAAACCTGTCCGCCAGAGACTTGCCAGCCAGAGACCCCGCTCAGTAAAAGCTCTGCGGATCAATATCCACGGCCAGCCGCAGGTTGGTGGGCAGTTTGATCTGCGCCACCCATTCCGCCACCGCCGCCTGCACCGCTGCCGTCTTGGCGGCTTTCACCAGCAACCGCACCCGGTGCCGCCCGCGCACCCGGGCAATCGGCGCGGGCGCAGGCCCCCAGACCTCGGCCCCGATCCGGCGCAGGGGGCCGTCGCGGCGGGCAAGCTCTGCCCCCACATCAAACACCTGCGCCACATCGGGGCCGGACAGGATGATGCCCACCATCCGGCCATAGGGCGGCACGCCGGCCGCCCGGCGCTCGGCCGCTTCGGCGCGCCAGAACGCCTCTTCATCGCCGCCCAGAATCGCGCGGATCACCGGATGGTCGGGCTGATGGGTCTGCAGGAAGGCCACGCCCTTCTTCTCGGCCCGCCCCGCGCGGCCCGCCACCTGCCGCATCAGTTGAAACGTCCGCTCTGCCGCCCGCAAATCGCTGCCCTGCAGGCCAAGGTCGGCGTCAATCACCCCCACCAGCGTCAGCAAGGGAAAGTTGTGCCCCTTGGCCACGATCTGCGTGCCGATGATGATATCCGCGCCCCCCGCCGCAATATCGACCACCGCCTCTTTCAATGCCCGCGCGCTGCCGAAAAGATCCGACGACAGCACTGAAAGCCGCGCATCGGGGAACCGCGCCGTGACCTCCTCGGCCAGCCGTTCCACCCCCGGCCCCACCGCCGCCATTCGCCCCTCAACCCCGCAAGACGGGCAGGCGGTCGGCACCGGCTTGGTTGCGCCGCATTGGTGGCAGACCAACCGCTTCAGGAACCGATGCTCCACCATCCGCGCATCGCAATGCTCGCACCCGACCTGCGCGCCGCAAGCCCGGCACAAGGTGACCGGCGCAAAACCCCGGCGGTTCAGGAACAGCATCGACTGCTCGCCCCGCCCCAGCCGCGCCTGCACCTCGGCCGCCAGCTTGCCCGAAATCCAGCGATCGGCGGGCATCTGTTCGCCCCGCATGTCG
>CALRKX020000199.1:0-5170 GCA_943368305.1 Erythrobacter sanguineus | reverse complement strand
CGGCCCTTCAAAGATCAGATCGACCCACAGCCGTTCGATCCGCTTTTCGTTGATCTTGGAGTAGGCGAGATCGAATTCCACCATCACCTCTTCTTCGTTAAGGGGCAGTTCGCGCACGATCTGTTCAATGTTCGGCCCATGCTTGATGTTCAGCCGGGCAAAGATTTCCAACGGCTTTTCCATCTCGACGATCACATCGCAGCGGATCAGGTGCCGCAGGCGCAGCCCAAGCGCAGCCTCTGGTGGCAGCTCCAGCACCAGCGACAGGAAAGACCCGTCAAAGCGGAACACATCCATCCGCAGGCCAAAGGGGGCGATGTCAGCCTCGCGCGTGTTCCTGATCTGGCGGACGGTCAGCTCACTGCGGCGGCAATCGTGAAACAGGGTGGTGCCGGGGCCGATCTCGGCCTTGCCGGGCACGCCGGAAAAGCCGGGCACCGGCATTGGCCCTTTCCACATCTCTGGCCGCCAGGCCCAGTCGGTGCCAAAGGGTTTGCGGATCGCGTTTGATCCGATCACCGGCAGCGCAAGGCGGTGGTCGGCCTCGTGGATCACGCGGTCAAGGTTGCGGCGCAGACCACGGGCGCGCGACCGCAGGCTGCGCAGGGATTCCAGATCGGTTGCAGGGGCGGCATCGGCCGATTGCGCCCAGCGGCGCAGAACCCGCCGGTGCAGGAAATTCTCCAATAGGTTCGAGAGTGCGCCCGACATGCCTGCCCGTCTGTGTCGTTGTCGCCATTGCCCACGGCATGGAAACGATTCGTTCTTAACTGGAAAGGAGTAAAGACTTGGCTTCGCCCGGTCCACGGGGAAGTTACATCACCCTGCGTTGGCGTTTGCTGCTGCCAGGGCTGCGACAAAGGCGTCCAGCACCTGCCGTCCGGCCTCGGGTGCCAGCGGAATGCCGGGTGTGCCGCTGGCCGAGATCGACACCAGCCGCCCGCGCGCGCCCACGAAGGCCCGCCAGTATTCGCCCTGTCTGGCATCGACCAGATGCAGCAGCAGCGCATTGCCCGAGGTCAGCGCCGTGATCAGCCGCACATCGCGGGCCTTGCCGTCGCGCGACAGGGTGGCGCGGCCTTCGGGCGTGGCGAAAAACGCTGCCAGTTGGGCAGGGCTTGCCGTCATCACCCCGGCTGAACCGGGGCGACCCACCGTTGCGGTGACGATGGCGGGCACTGCGCTGGCCGCCGAATTGCAGCGGCCCATGATGATGACGGCGGATTCCGCACTCTCACGGCTGGCGCTGCGGTCGATGCAATAGCCTGCGGGCAGGCCCATGGTGACGGCCCCGCCCAGAACGGGTGCCTGCCGCGCGCTGCCCGAAACCTGGCAGCCTGCCAGAACCAGACATGTCAGCAACAGGGCGGCAACGCGGGCACGGCAGGGCGAAGGGGATGTTCGGGGGGGCATTTCAGGCTCTTTCCGGCAGGTTTGGCACAGGGATAGGGCGCAGGCCCGGCCGGGGCAAGCGGGCAGCGCGTGAAAGACCGGGCGGAAAAGGCTGGACAAGGCGGGGGCGGGATGGACAGCCTGCGGTTGAACCATGCGGGGGGGGCCAGATGGACAATGCTGTCAGCGAGCTGATCGGAAGGGATGACCTTTATGCCGCGCTGCGGGCGCTGGCGGCACGGGTGCCGCAGGTAACGCTGGCGCAGGTTCTGGCCGAATTGGCCGGGGGCGATGCGGCGGCGCAGGCGGTGGCCCGCCGGCTGGCGCAGGTGGATCAGGGCCTGTTGCGCGCCGTGATGCGGGGCGGGCGCGGTCTGCCCCCCAGTGCGGCAGAGGCAGCGGTACGCAAACATCTGGGCTGGGTTGCGGTCGCGCCGGTCTTTGCCCCCGAAATTTCCAGCGCATCCAGCATCGCCCTGCCGACGCGGGGTGAGCGCCCAGATATGCCCGCCTTTTCCGACCGTGCCTTCGATGACTGGTTTGCGGCGCAGGGTGTTGCCTATGGCTTGGGCCTTTATGGCGAAAAGCGCAGCGTCTATGCCACCGACCAGTTCGCCGATGCCGCCAGCCCGGAACGGCGGGTGATTCATCTGGGGATTGATGTGTTCGCACCCGCTGGAACCCCGGTTCATGCGCCCTTGGCCGGGCGGGTGCGCCATCTGACCTATAACGCCGATCCGCTGGACTATGGCCACACATTGATTCTGGAGCATGAGGCCGAGGGCGCGCCGTTTTACACACTTTATGGCCATCTTGGGGCAACACTGCCCCATATCTTGCGTTTAGGTGATGGGGTGACACCCGGCCAGCCCATCGCGCACCTAGGTGACTGGCATGAAAACGGGGGCTGGGCACCGCATTTGCATTTTCAGGTGATCACTGACCTTTTGGGCCAGGAGCAGGGAAATTTCTTTGGCGTGGGCCATGAAAGCCTTTGGGATATATGGCAATCCATCTCGCCGGATCCGAATTTGGTCCTGCGTTTGCCGCCTGATAAATTCTCTCTATAGTTGCGGGTGGAAATCGGGCAAAATACCTTGCGTTGATCAGTAATCCTTGGGTCATTCGTGGCGCTTTGGCCGGATTTGCGGCTCTGCGTCGTTTCCTTGCCTTCAACGATCCGCGACATTACCCCGGATCGGTCGCGTCTGCGCCCCGATCCTGCCCGAATT
This sequence comes from Erythrobacter sanguineus, assembly GCA_943368305.1. Classification (GTDB taxonomy): domain Bacteria; phylum Pseudomonadota; class Alphaproteobacteria; order Rhodobacterales; family Rhodobacteraceae; genus Fuscibacter. Next base: position 2,546 of record CALRKX020000199.1, on the reverse strand, counting down.
GGCGGTCAATACCTCCCTATCTGCCCTTGCTGCCACCTTGGGGAAACAAATGGACCGACTGACCGAAATGGAAGCCTTTGCCACCGTGGTGGATCAGGGCGGATTCACGGATGCCGCGAAGAAGATGGGGATTTCGAAATCCGCCGTTTCCAAGCATGTCTCTGCACTGGAGGCGCGCCTTGGGGCACGGCTTTTGAACCGCACCACCCGCCGCGTCTCACCCACCGAGATCGGATTGGCATATTACGACCGGGCCCGCCGCGTTCTGAACGACGCCGGAGAGGCCGATGCCCTTGTGACCAGCATGCAATCCGCGCCTTCGGGTCTGTTGCGGATCAGCGTCGCCACCGATTTCGGGGTGAACCTGCTGTCGCCGATCCTTGGGGATTTCCTGCTGGAATATCCCGACATCACCGTGAATATGGTGCTGAACAACCGCTATGTCGAGCTGATCAGCGAGGGGTTCGATCTTGCAATCCGCGTCGGCGAGTTGGAGGACAGCTCCTTGCGTGCCCGCAAGCTGACCGAGACGACCAAGCGGATGATCGCCTCGCCCGCCTATTACCAGAAGTTCGGCCGCCCGATGAAGATCGACGACCTGAACGACCACAAGTTGCTGCATTACTCCAACCAGGCCAATGGCAATGTGTGGAAGATCACCGCGCCCTCGGGGGAAAAGCGTCAGGTGCGCTCTGCCGGGTGGCTGACGGTGAATGACGGGCAAAGCCTGCTGAATGCTGCGATCTCGGGCCTTGGCATCGCGTTCCTGCCCTCGTTCCTGTATGCCGATGCGATGCGTCTGGGCCAGATCGAAGAGGCCATTCCCGGCCTGCCGACCGAGGTTCTGGGCATCTATGCGGTTTATCCGCCGGGCCGGTTCACCCAGCCCAAGGTGCGTGCCTTCATCGACTTTCTGGCGCGCCGGTTCCTGGACAAAGGCCCCGACAACTGGTGAGATTTTCCTAGGGCGTAACCGAAAGGGTCGAGGTCGCAATGACCTCGACCCTTCTGTTTTGGCGGCGGCCTTCATCGGTGGCGTTGCTGGCGCGGGGGGCAAGAAAACCGGCGCCATCGGCAGACACCTGCGCCGCATTCACCGACATCGTTTCGATCAGCCAGCGCCGCACGCTTTCGGCCCGCGCTTTTGACAGGCGCAGGTTGGCGGCCTGCGTGCCAGAGGCATCGGTATGGCCGACCAGCAGCGCCTTGCGGGCCGGATCGGCGCGCAGCCAGTCTGCCAGCGCCGCCAGTTCCGGGTAATCACCGGCGGTCAGATTGGCAGAGCCGGAAGGAAACACCAGCCCGTCCAGAACTGCAGGCTGGCCAGAGGCCAGCTTGCCCGCCATGTCGGAAGGTGCGGTTGCGGGGGCAAGCGGGGGCGCAACCGGGGCCACGGAAGCAACTGCCAATTGCTGCGGCGATTTGGTCGATGTGGTCAGCGCATCGGCTGCCAAACTTTCCGGGCCGACGCGCGTCATCTGAACAAAGCCGTCATGGGCCGACCGGCTGATCAGCAGCGCAACATAGACTGGCCCCGCAGGCCCCGCCCGCTCGGCTGCGAAATAGCGAAAATCGCCCAGATCGACGTGCATGTCGGGTTCGGCCAGCACATCGCTGGCATAGCGGAAATCATAGCCGCCGCAGCCCTCGCTTTGGCATTCGAACAGCGGGGTAAAGCCCTGCTCTTGCAATTGCTTGCGCAGCGGGGCCAGAATTTCAAGCGTGCCCAGCCCATCAGAGCCAAAGCGCCAGGCGGTCTGATCGACCGCGCCCTCGACAGGACGGACCTGCAAGACCCCGTCACGAAACGGGCCGATCGCAAGATTGTAGCTTGTCATCGGTTGGGTCTGGCTGGCGGTAACCTCGGCCGCAGCCGGAAAGGTCAGGGGGGCTTCGACGGCATGAACAGGACAGGCGGCAAGCACCACAAGAGTTGCTGTGCAAAACGGCTGAAATCTGGGTCTTGTGGCTTTCACCAGTTCTGGCCTCTCACGGGCTCATTTCTGTCGATAGTGATAGTTTCCCACAACCTGCATCCCGACGGAAGCATAAAGGGCGCGGGCTGGGGCATTGGCAGTGGTGACCACCAATGACAGCGTTGCGGCCCCTTGCTGTTGCGCCCAAATCGCCGACGCCCGCAGGATGTTGTGCGCGGAACCCTGCCGACGGAACGCAGGCGACACCTCGAGCGCGTGCAGCATCGCCAGATCGCCGTCGCAGGCGACAAAGGCCGCGCCCGCCGCCCGGTCTTGCGCGCGTCCCAGGATGGCGGTTTTTGCGCCGCCCGCCCGCTGCATCACCGCCACCCTTGCAGCCCCGATCCCGCCTTCGGCCCACAGATCGCGGGCAATCTGCATCGGCGGCCAATGGGGAAAGGTGGTCATCCATTTCGGCGGCACCTGCGCCAGATCGGCCACCGGCGCGGCATAGGCTAGCACGGGATCGACAATGCCGTATCCCCGCGCCGCCAATGCCTGATCCAGCGCCTGATCCTGTGCACCAATCAGGAACAGGGGCGCGTCCATTGCCGCCTCGGCGGCGTCAAG
>CALRKX020000198.1:0-5179 GCA_943368305.1 Erythrobacter sanguineus | reverse complement strand
TGGGGCAGCTCTTGTCGCTGCCGATGATCGCGGCGGGCATCTGGTTCATCGCCCGCGCAAGGGCCGCATGACGGCACTTGCCAATATTCTGCGTGCACGCATTGCGGCCACCGGGCCAATGCGGCTGTCGGACTATATGGCCGAATGTCTGCTGAACCCGCAGCACGGCTATTACGCCACGCGCGACCCCTTTGGCACGGGCGGCGATTTCATCACCGCCCCCGAAATCTCGCAGATGTTCGGCGAATTGCTGGGCCTGTGCCTGGCGCAATACTGGCTGGATCTTGGCCGCCCCGCCCCCTTCTCGCTGGCTGAACTTGGCCCCGGTCGCGGCACGCTGATGGCCGATGTCTTGCGTGCCACCCGCGCGGTGCCGGGTTTTCACACCGCTGCACAGGTGCATCTGGTCGAGGCCAGCGCGACCTTGCGCAAAATCCAGCGTCAGACCCTGGGCAGCCACGGCGTCACATGGCTGGAGCGGGCAGAGGATCTGCCGCAAGCCCCCCTGTTCCTCTTGGCCAATGAATTCTTCGATGCCCTGCCCATCCGCCAGTTCACCCGCGACCACGCGGGATGGCGCGAAACCATGGTGGGGATGGAGGGCGATGCGTTGCGCCTTGGCCTGTCCACCCCCGGCCCCTTTGGCGCGGTTGAGGACCGGCTGGCAGATACTGCCCCCGGCGATGTGGTGGAAATCTGCCCCGCTGCCGGGCCGATCATGGCCGAAATCGGCCAGCGCATTGTCAGCCATGGCGGCCTTGGCCTGATCATCGATTATGGCGGCTGGACCTCGCTGGGCGATACGTTCCAAGCAATGAAAGCCCACCGTTTTACCGACCCCTTGGCCGAACCGGGCGAAGCCGACCTGACGGCCCATGTTGCCTTTGAACCCTTGGCTGACGCGGCCCAGCCCGCCAGCCACGCCTTTGTGAACCAAGGCCACCTGCTGACCACGCTTGGCATTGGTGCGCGCGCGGCAAGGCTGGCGCAGGGCCTGAGCGGACCGGCGTTGCAGGCGCATCACGCAGCCACTCACCGCTTGACCGCGCCCGATGAAATGGGACACTTGTTCAAGGCGCTGGCCATCTTTCCGCCCGGTGCCCCGCTGCCGCCCGGATTCGCATGACCCTTGATCTGATCACCTCCGCCTCTCTGGCCCCGCGCCATGGGTTTTTCACCCGCAAGGGCGGTGCCTCTTCGGGCATCTTTTCGGGGCTGAACTGCGGCACCGGGTCCAGTGACCAAAGCGAGATTGTGGCGATCAACCGCGCCCGTGCCGCCGCCGCCCTTGATCTTGCACCAGAGGCGCTGGTGTCGCTGCATCAGGTCCATTCCGCCGAGGTGGTTACAGTAACAGGACCACTGCAAGACAAACCCCGTGCCGATGGTGTGGTCACCGCCACCCCCGGCCTTGGCCTTGCCATCCTGACCGCCGATTGCCAGCCCGTTCTTTTTGCCGATGCGGGCGCCGGCGTGATCGGGGCCGCCCATGCCGGGTGGCGAGGCGCCAAGGACGGCGTGCTGGAGGCCGTGCTGGACGCGATGGAGGCGTTGGGCGCCAGCCGGGCCAACACCGTCGCCGTGATCGGCCCCACAATCAGTCAGCGCGCCTATGAGGTTGGCCCCGAGTTTTTTGAGGCCTTTACCGACGACGACCGCGCCACCAGCCGCTTTTTCACAAATGGCACGGGCGACCGCTATCTGTTCGACCTGCCGTCCTACGGGCTGTGGCGGCTGCGGCAGGCGGGCGTGGGCAGCGCCGAATGGACTGGCCATTGCACCTATTCCGACCCGGCGCGATTCTTTTCCTTCCGCCGCACCACCCATGCGGGCGAGGCGGATTACGGCCGTCTGATCTCGATCATCCGACTATAGGCATCCGCCTTTAGGCCCGGATTTCGCCGCTTTTGCCGCAACAATTCAGCCACACCGTTTCTATTTACGAAACAAGTTATGGAAAATCAGCCGTTTACGAACAAGGCGTCCCCGCCACGTTTCCCGCCCCCTCACGCCGTCATTTCCGTGTTTCAGTCCAACCTGCGCCGCAAAGCCCTGCGATATCTTGGCCATACCGGGCAAACCGGACCAGAGCAGGAGAGCATGATGACCAAGCAGCGCCGTTGGATGAAATCCGCAATCGCCACCTCGACCGAGGTTCGGGTGGCTTTGCCCTGGGCCCGCACCACCCGCCGCCGCCCAGAGGCGATGAAACCCGTCCAGACGCAACCACTGCGCGCGCTGGCCGCCCGCTAAGACCCTTGCAAATGTGGCAAGGGCGATTCGCCATTCGGCAAGTCGCCCAGCGCGCCGCCCCCAGTTTTTGTTACGAGTTTCGTAAACAGTTTCCGATTTTTTCTGTGGTTTGTCTTGCAATCAGTGGGTAATTTTCTGACACCTTTGACAACCCTGACGCGTTTCGCCTAAATTTCCCCTTAGTTGCCCTAAGATGATGGCGGCTGGGGGAAGTTGTAAGACCCAACTGGGCAGCCCTCGCCGCGCCGGACCGCTGATCCGGTCATGTTCGGTCAAGGCCGCCCCGGCGTTCTCTGGCGCCACATAAGGGGCGGCCTGAACATTTCAGGCTTCCCCTTTTTGTGCTTGCCCGCAGTTGGGACCCGCAATCAGCCCCGCTTTCACCCCTTGAACCACCCGGCATATTCGGCGCGCAGCAGGTTCTTTTGCACCTTGCCCATGGTATTGCGCGGCAGGCTGGGCAGCACGATCGCCGCCTTGGGCTGCTTGAACCGCGCCAGCCGGTCACGAAGGCCCGCCAGCACCGCCTGCGCGTCCAGCACCACGCCCTTTTGCGGCGTCAGCACGGCAAAGACCGCCTCGCCGAAATCCGGATGCGGCAGGCCGATCACCGCGCTTTCCAGCACGCCGGGCTGATCGTCCAGCAGCATCTCGACCTCTTTGGGATAGATGTTGAACCCGCCAGAGATGATCAGATCCTTGGCCCGGCCTACGATGGTCACATAGCCACCCGCGTCCACCGTGGCCAGATCGCCCGTGATGAACCAGCCATCCGCGCGCAGCTCTTCCCGGGTTTTCTCGGGCATCTGCCAATAACCCTGAAACACATTCGGCCCGCGCACCTCGATCACGCCGACCTCGCCCGGCGCCACCTCGCCCGCCTCGCCCATCAGCCGCAAGTCCACCCCCGGCAGCGGCAGGCCAACGGTGCCTGCCCGCCGATCACCATCATAGGGGTTCGAGGTGTTCATGTTGGTTTCGGTCATGCCATAGCGTTCCAGAATGCGGTGCCCGGTCCGGGCCTGAAACTCGCGATGCGTTTCGGCCAGCAGCGGGGCCGAGCCGGAAACAAACAGCCGCATGTGGCAAGTCAGCGCCCGGTCGAACCGGACATCGTCCAGCAGACGGGTATAGAAGGTCGGCACCCCCATGATCGCCGTCGCGCGTGGCAACAGGCCAATCACTTGATCAGCGTCGAAACCGGGCAGGAAAATCATTGCGCCGCCGGTCAGCAGGCTGATGTTTGATGCCACGAACAGCCCGTGGGTGTGAAAGATCGGCAGGGCATGCAGCAGCACATCGCGGTCGGTGAACTGCCACAGAGCGGCCAGAACCTGTGCATTCGACAACAGGTTTCCATGGCTCAACATCGCCCCTTTTGACCGGCCTGTGGTGCCCGATGTGTAAAGGATCGCCGCCAGATCATCCGCCCCGCGCGCCACGGGCGCAAAGCTGTCGGGCTTGCCTGCCGCCAGTTCGGCCAACTCGCCGCCTCCGGTGGCACCCAGCGTGATCAGCCCCGCGCCGTGCCGCGCCGCCACCGGGGCCAGCGCCGCCTGCCTGACCGGATCGCACAGGAACACGCGCGGTGTGGCATTGCCCAGAAAATACTCCACCTCCTCGGGCGTATAGGCGGTGTTCAGCGGCAGGAAGACCGCGCCCAAGCCTACCGTGGCCGCATAAACCGCCAGTGCCTCGGGCGATTTTGCCACCTGCACCGCCACCCGGTCACCTGGCACCACCCCAGCGGCGCGCAGGGCATAAGCCTGCCGCGCCACCAGCCGGAAAAAGGCATCGCCCGTCATCTCGTGCCCATCGGGCAAGATCAGGAATGCCGTCTCACGGCCGGAAAGCGGGGCAAACAGGGCATCGAACAGCACATTCGTCATGGCGTGGCTTCCTTCGGGTCTTGCCTTGGTTCTGCCACGGCCAAGGCAGTTTGCTCAAGCCGCGTCACACCCCGCCCGCGAATGGCGCCAAAATCACCCTTAGACGGACATTTTCCTGCCCCGGTTCGCTTGCAAGTTGCATTTATGTAAAACAGGAGGAAGCCATGCAGCTTTACCACAGCCTGATCGCCCTGCTGGGCCGCAAGTCCACCATCGCCGCCGCTGATGCGTTCGATGACCGCCTGTCGCGCCTCAATCTGCGCGAAGCACGCCGCAACCGGACCTGCGGCGCGGTTTTCAAATACTCGCATCAACCCCTGGAAGCTTAAGGGCTTTCATCAGTTCCCGCACCTCTTGGCGTGCGGCGACATTCGACAGGTTCAACTGGTCCACGCCGGTATCTTTCAGGTCCAGCACCGTCAGCCCGCGCGGAAACAGCTCGCGAAAGATAACACGCTCGGCAAAGCCGGGCGCGACACGGAACCCGATCCGGCGCGACAGTTCTTCCAGCGCCGCGCCCACCTTGCGCTTGTTGTGCATGACCTGTGCGCCCAGACGGTTGCGCAACACGATCCAGTCGATGGGCTTCAGCCCGGCCTGCGCCCGCAATTGCCGCGCGTTCCACACCATTTCCGAATAGATCGACGGCCCGATGATCTTGCCGGTTTCGACATCGATCCGCGCCAGCAGGTCGAAATCGACAAAGCTGTCGTTCAGGGGCGTGATCAGCGTATCGGCCAGCGAATGTGCCACCTGACTTAGCCGCGTATGGCTGCCGGGGCAGTCGATGATGATGAAATCGCTCACCGGCTCCAGCGCCGCCACCGCCGCCGACAGCCGCGCATCATAGGGATTTTCTCCGGGCAGCATCTGCGCCGGTTCCACCTCTGGCAAGTCGCGGTAATCGGGCGAGGGCAGGTCAATGCCGGTGCGCGCCAGATAGGCGCGGCGGTTTTCGACATAGCGGCCGAAGCTTTTCTGCCGCAGGTCCAGATCCAGCGCCCCAACCCGGTGCCCCATCCGCACCAGCGCCGTCG
>CALRKX020000197.1:0-5206 GCA_943368305.1 Erythrobacter sanguineus | reverse complement strand
TGACCAGCAGCCCTGTATGCGCCCCCGCGTTCGAGCGGTTGCTGACCACGGTGAACAGCGTCACCTGCTTTGGCCCCGGCTTGACATAGCGGGCCGCAGCAACCGCGGCGTCAGGTGCCCATTTCGTTTCGGCGGTGGTGGCGCAACCGGCAAGCACCAGCAGCGACAGGACGGCCAGCGCCTTGGTCAAAAAAGCACGCATGTGGGGAAACCCGTTCTAAAGGCAGATGCCGGATCAGGTGCCGGACAGCGCGAGGAAGATCAGCACCAAAAGGATCACGACCGTGGTGTAGGTGGTGAACTTGATGAAGCCCGCAAAGGTCTTTTCCTGGGTGCGGATATCCATGGTGCCGGGCTTGTACTCAGCCATCTGTCGCTTCCTTCCTGACGCGTTTTCCTGCCCATAGCCGATTCACGGCGCGCTGTCACGGGTTGGCGTTGCAGCGGGCTGTCGGATCGCGGGGCGATGCCGCGCCCGCATTGCCGCAGATGCAAATTTTACTTGCGTGACGGCGCGCAAGAATATATCGCCACCGATAAGCCGGACGAAATTTCGTTACCACGAGGATCACATGAGCTTTCGCCTTCAGCCGCCCGCCCCTGCCCGTCCGAACCGGTGTCAGTTGTTTGGTCCCGGGTCGCGCCCGGCGCTGTTTGAAAAGATGGCGGCAAGCGCGGCCGATGTGATCAACCTGGACCTGGAAGATTCGGTGGCGCCGTCGGACAAGGACAGCGCGCGCGCCAACATCATCAAGGCGATCGGCGAGGTGGACTGGGGCCGCAAGACGCTTTCGGTGCGGATCAACGGGCTGGATACGCCGTGGTGGTATCGCGATGTGGTCGATCTGCTGGAGCAGGCGGGCGACCGGCTGGACCAGATCATGATTCCCAAGGTCGGCTGCGCCGCGGATGTCTATGCGGTGGACGCGCTGGTGACGGCGGTGGAACGCGCCAAGGGGCGCAAGAAACCGATCAGCTTTGAGGTGATCATCGAATCGGCGGCCGGGATTGCCCATGTGGAAGAGATTGCCGCCAGCTCGCCCCGCTTGCAGGCAATGAGTCTGGGCGCGGCGGACTTTGCCGCCAGCATGGGGATGCAGACCACCGGCATCGGCGGCACACAGGAAAACTACTACATGCTGCGCGAGGGGGCGCGGCATTGGTCCGACCCGTGGCATTGGGCGCAAGCTGCAATCGTGGCCGCCTGCCGTACCCATGGCGTCTTGCCGGTCGATGGCCCGTTCGGCGATTTCTCTGATGATGAGGGCTATCGGGCGCAGGCCCGTCGGTCGGCTACCCTAGGCATGGTGGGCAAATGGGCGATCCATCCCAAGCAGATCGCCCTGGCAAATGAGGTCTTCACCCCCAGCGAATCTGCCGTTGCCGAAGCGCGCGAGATTCTGGCCGCGATGGAGGCCGCGAAGGCCCGCGGCGAGGGGGCAACCGTGTTCAAGGGCCGTCTGGTGGACATCGCCTCGATCAAACAGGCCGAAGTTGTGGTGAAACAGGCCGAATTGATTGCAGCTTCGTAACAGAATTGTTGACAGACTGCCCGGGAAACATGCAATTCTTGCCTTGCAGCGTCCAACTCTAGGGCAGTGACGTAACGGAATACCCAGCGGTGGCGGGAATGGAGGCCCAAGACCGCGTTTAGGGGAGGACGAGCGCGCCTCATGGTCAAAAGCCATGAGGCGTTGCTTTTTTCAGGCCCTGCCGCGTCGGTTCAGGTGTCGGCGATTCCCAACGCCTTGGCGATCATCGGGCTGTCCAGCACGCGCTGGCTGCGCAGGAAATCCTGCAATTCGGTAAAGATCGAGCGGTTTGCCAGCGCAAATCGCATGGCCGGTTCAACCTCTGCCCGTTTCAGGCAGATCGGTATCGGCAGGCCGGTCCAGTCGATGAAGGATTCGATCTTGTGGCTGTTTGACGGCGTGGCGATGAAGGGGCAGCCCGCCAGCGCCGCCGCATAAACGCCGTGGTGCTGCGCTGTCAGGTAGATGTCGGCTTGTTGCAAGGTGGCCACGATGTCTTCAAAGCGGGTGCCGTGCATGGTCAGCTTCTGGCCCTCGATCCCGGCGAAGGGATCGGACAGCAGCCCGGCGCGATGCGCGCCACCGATCACCACCGGATGGCGCAGTGGCAGAGGACGGCCACCCGCCAGAAAGCGGGGGTCGGCGGCCGAATCCAGCAAAACGACCGGCTGGCCGCCAAACCGGCGGGCAAAGGCGGCGCTGCGCGGCTCTCGCACCGCCAGCAGCGCAAGGTCGGCCAGTATATCGGGGGACGACGCCTCGTATTGCTGGAACAACGCGTTGACCAGCAGCACCGGCTTGCCCGCCTCTTTCGCGGTCTGGATCACCTCGAGAAGCAGCAAGGCACCCTTGGCCGAATGGTGGATGGTGCCTTCACCGTTGATGAAGATGACATCGGCCTCTTCAAAGGCCGAGGGGTCAACGAAGAAATCTCCGGTCATCTGGCGTGTGGTGATCGTCAGGCCGGGAACCCCGGCAAGCGCGGCATCAAGCGAGCGGCAGACGGCGTGGCACCCGGCATGGCTGGCGCTGCGGGTATCGTTGAAGAAATAGACCTGCATCGGTTGCGCCCCGCCTGTGTTGCCCGACCTTGGGCAGACATGGCCAAAGTTTCAAGGCGGCTGAGGCGGGCCGGCCAGGATACGCCCTGCGTTCCCCGCCCGGTGCGGGGGCTTCAACAAGTGACCTGTCCACCAGAACACCATGAGGCCGGCGCTCGATCCGGGCGGGTTCTGGCATGGGTCGGCGCTGCGAATCTTGCCGAGTTGCATCTTGCCCCCCCTTTGGCCATATAGAGGCGGTCCTTTGCGGAGTGTCCGATGAACTATCTGGATTTCGAAAAACCCCTGGCGGAAATCGAAGGCAAGGCCGAAGAGTTGCGCGCACTGGCGCGGGCGAACCCTTCGATGGATATCTCAAAGGAAAGCGAAGGGCTGGACCGCAAGGCGGAAACCGCGCTGCGCGATTTGTACAAGGCGTTGACGCCATGGCAGAAATGCCTTGTGGCCCGCCACCCAGACCGTCCCCACACCAAGGATTACGTCGAGGCGCTGTTCACAGAATTCACCTCTCTGGCGGGTGACCGGGGCTTTGCCGAAGATCATGCCGTGATTGGCGGGCTGGCGCGGTTCAACGATACGCCTGTGGTGGTGATCGGGCATGAAAAGGGCAATGACACCAAAAGCCGGATCGAGCGGAATTTCGGCATGGCCCGCCCCGAGGGATACCGCAAGGCCGTGCGGCTGATGGACCTGGCCGACCGTTTCCGCCTGCCCGTGATCACGCTGATCGACACTCCCGGCGCCTATCCCGGCAAGGGCGCGGAAGAGCGCGGTCAGGCCGAAGCGATTGCCCGGTCTACCGAGAAATGCCTGCAAATCGGCGTGCCGCTGATTTCTGTGGTGGTGGGTGAGGGCGGATCTGGCGGAGCGGTGGCCATTGCCACGGCGAACCGCGTCGCGATGCTGGAACATTCGGTCTATTCGGTGATCACCCCCGAGGGCTGCGCCTCGATTCTGTGGAAAGACGCCGAGAAGATGCGCGAAGCGGCCGAGGCGATGCGGTTGACGGCGCAAGAGTTGCAAAAACTGGGCGTGATTGACCGGATCATCAAGGAACCCCTGGGCGGCGCTCAACGCGGGCGCAAGGAAACCATCGAGGCGGTGGGCAAGGCGATTGAGGCCATGCTCAAGGAGCTTGTGGGCAAGAAGCCAGAGGCCCTGCTGAAAGACCGGCGGCAGAAATTCCTCGACATGGGGACGAAGGGTCTGGCGGCGTGAACCCCTGGCTGATCGTGCTTGTCGCCGGGCTGATGGAGACGGGCTGGGCGCTGGGGCTGAAATATTCCGAAGGCTTCAGCCGACTGGTGCCCTCGGCGCTGACCATCATCGGTGCGCTGGCCAGTTTCTGGCTGTTGTCGGTGGCGATGAAATCGTTGCCGGTGGGAACGGCCTATGCGGTCTGGGTCGGCATCGGGGCGGTGGGAACGGCTATCCTGGCGGTGTTCCTGTTCAACGAGCCGGTGAATGCGCTGCGGGTGCTGGGCGTGCTGCTGATCCTGTCGGGCATTATCGCTCTGAAGTTTGCCTGATGCGCAGGTGGTGGCTTGCTGCGGCACTGCTGCTGGCGGCCCCTGCCCTTGCGGGCGGCACGCTGAAGGGGCGGCTGGTCACCATGAACACGCTGACCTATGACGACCCGGCGCAACCCCTGCTGGAAAGCCGGGGACAGACGGTGCGGGTGGGCGACGGGATCGAGTTCGGGATGGGACCAGAGGGCAGCCAGAACGGGCTGGATGTGGTGCCGGTCATGATCGAAATTCTGCCGACACGGATAGAGATTGGCTATCAGACCGAAGCGGGCCATTTCTTGCCCGCCCGTTTCAACGGCTATGTGCTGCGCTTTGCCGCTGATTGCGCGCTGTTCACCGCCGCCCATGTCGATGCCCTTGCCACCACGATGGCGGTGGACGACAGCGACCTTCGGGTTGCGGAGAACGCACTTTTCATCAACCTCGCGGGCCGCGACTTCGGACCCGACGCCCATCTGTCGATTGACCTTGCGGTCAGCGAGTGCCTGCTGGGCTAATCCACCAAGGCTCTGACGGCGGGCTTACTTTGCCGGGACGTAGTCGAACTTGCCGGGCTGAACCAGGAAGAACAGGCAGTCGGTATCCGACAGGCATTTGGTGACATGGGCCTCTTCGCCGCGCTGGAACCAGTAGGACCCTTTGGGCAGGGCAATGTCCTTGCCATGAACCGGGCCATTGGCGCCAATACCTTCGATCACCACCGCGAAGTAATCTTCGGTATGGGTATGCGGGTCGCTGACGAAATGCGCTGGCATCCGGATGAAGGTGCCGTGCTTGCCGGTGGTCAGGTTGCCAAAAGCCGGTCCGGCGAAAAGCTCTCCGATGTCGGTTTTCACGCCGGTTGCGCCAAAGCCGATCTGGTCGGCGGGAATGCTGACCGATTTGCCTTCGTGAACAACCTCGGCCAGCGCCGCGACGGGAGTGCAAAGCACGGTGGCGGCGGCGACGGCGGCGGTCAGTGCGTAAAACAGGTTCGATGGCTTCATTTGGGAACTCCTTGAGCGGGGGGTGTCGATGTGACACCTGTTAAAAGTAATTTCATGGGTGTCATACGCGACGACACTTGTAAAGACAATTTTTACAG